>NZ_JBYNRX010000080.1:0-219389 GCF_057785375.1 Roseiflexus sp. | reverse complement strand
GGTGCTCAACACCAATCCAGCCGTAATGCGAGGAATATCGATCATGGCGTTTTATGTCGGAAACGGAACGCCACGCATCATACCACAGGTGCAAGGCAAAAGGTGAGGGGCGTGAGGCGTGAGGCGTGAGGCGTGAGGCGCGAGGCGTGAGGCGTGAGGCGTGAGGCGTGAGGCGTGAGGCGCGAGGCGTGAGGCGTGAGGCGCGAGGCGTGAGGCGCGAGGCGTGAGGCGTGAGGCGTGAGGCGTGAGGCGCGAGGCGTGAGGCGTGAGGCGCGAGGCGTGAGGCGCGAGGCGCGAGGCGCGAGGCGCGAGGGCAAAACCGCGTCGGGCGAGCGCGGTGAGCACGCGGTTCGACCATGCTCACCGCAGGTGAAAGTCCCGCCGGGGCTGCTGATGCCAATGCGCGGTCATCCGTCTCCGATTGCCAGGGCGCGTTGGCCGTTGCGCTGCGAACCGAACCATCGAACATCTTGTCTGGCTGACCGCGATGTGGTATCAGCGAGGACCTGAAGCCGCAACGATACGGCGTTTCGCAGCAAATCATGGCTTCACCCGTAAGGCAGACGCCCACGTCCCCTGCGACATACCATGGTACAATACCTAGACGGGGTATTCGCGGTGCACTGCCGCGTTCATTTATTTGGGAGCCAATGTGTCATCACAACGCACGATTCTGATCACCGCCGGGTTGATGCTCAGTCTGTTTCTGGCATCAATGGAGTCAACGGTCGTCAGCACCGGCATGCCAACGATTGTCAGCCAGCTGGGAGGTCTCGAAAGTTACAGCTGGGTGTTCACCGCCTTTATGCTCGCCTCCACTACGATGGTTCCCCTGTACGGGAAACTCTCTGACCTGTTTGGCCGCCGTCCAGTGTTTCTGGGGGCAATGGCGATCTTTCTGGTCGGGTCGGTGCTGTGCGGGCTGGCAGTCACCATGCCGCAGTTGATCGCCTTTCGCGCTATTCAGGGCATCGGAGCGGGTGGATTGCTGCCGCTGGTATTCATCATTATCGGCGACCTGTTTTCGCTGGAGCAGCGCGCGCGGTTGCAGGGGTTGTTTTCCGGCGTATGGGGGGTGTCGTCGATCATCGGTCCATTGCTCGGCGGGTTCATTGTGGACCAGGCATCATGGCAGTGGATCTTCTGGATCAATGTTGTTCCCGGTCTGGTGGCAACCGCAATCGTCTGGTTCGCCTGGATTGACCGTGCGTGCGCCCACGACGCGCCGAAACGCTCGATCGACTATGCCGGGTCGGTACTGCTCACTGCTGGCGCAGTGGCGCTGCTCCTGAGCCTGACCGACCTGGGCGCGTCGTGGGCGCTGCCGACGCTCCTTGGCGCGCTGGCAATGTTCGGCGCGCTGGTGTGGGTCGAGCGGCGCGCCAGCGATCCCGTTCTGCCCATCGGTCTGTTCCGCGACCGGATGTTCATGGTCGCCTGCGGGCACGGCATCCTCGTCGGGTGCGCGGTCTTCGGCGGGGCGACGTTCGTGCCGCTCTACGTGCAGGGAGTGCTGGGGACAAGCGCAACCGAGGCGGGCGCGGCGCTCATGCCAATGCTGCTGGCGTGGGTCTTCTCCAGTATTATCGGGACGCGCATGCTGCTACACGTGGGATACCGCACCGTGGCCCTTGCGGGGATGGTTGCGCTGGTCATTGGCGCATTTCCGCTCATGTTCGCTGATGCGCAGACCAACCGCCTGCTGCTGATGGTCTACCTGGGATTGATGGGATTTGGCATGGGGTTCTCGATTCCAGCGTTCCTGATTGCCGTTCAGAGCAGTGTCGAGCGCAGCAAACTGGGGACAGCCACTTCGACCCTGCAATTCAGCCGGAGCATTGGCGGTGCGTTTGGCATCGGCATTATGGGCGCGGTGTTGAGCGCAACAGTGACCGCCCGACTGGCGGCGGCGGCACTCGATGCATCCGTCTCGCTCAACAGTCTGATCGATCCGCTGGGAGGGGATATTGCCGTGAACGATGCGCTGCGCAGTGCGCTCGGCGCCGGAATCAGCGGTGTGTTCGTTGTTGCGTTCATCGCGTCAGCACTGGGGCTGCTGGTGACGCTCTTTGCACCACGCGGGTTGATCGCGCAGGCTGCCGCTGAACGCAGGCGCGACGAGGGAGTGGCGCAGCCGGCAGGCGTGAGGCATGAGGCATGAGGAGCGAGGCGCGAGGAGTGAGGAGCGAGGAGTGAGGCGTAAGGCGTGAGAGGCTTTCGCCACAAAACTCACGACCTGAACGTCAGGGGGGCTTAGACCTGCCATGACGAATGTCAGACCACTCTCGCCTCAGTCGGCAAAAATCTCCCGAACTGCCATACTGAAGCCGGGGAGCACGTCGTCGCCGGGCAGGTGATCGTCGATGGTAAACTCGCGGACGTCGGTGAGCGAGCGGATACGCAAAGACGCTCTGTGACGACGGGTCGACCATCCAGACCAGCCGGACGCCTATCGAGAAGAACTCGCGCAATTTCTGGATCGTTTCCGCCCAGGTGTTGCCGGGTAACCGTCACCTGCGCTCCCCCACTCCCCACTCCGGGTCCGAGCACGATTTGTCAGGCGACAACCGGACGCTCAGCCCAGCGCTGAACCGTCGGGCTGAGCGTCCGAAGGGCGCTGCCGCGCCCTCGCCCCGGTGGGGACGCATGCCCGGAGCCAGCCCCGCGTCAGCGGGGCTTCGTTCGCTCAGCGCGGACGTTATGGAGTTTGATTAAATATTCCGCTATCCGCCTTGTAGCCCGGCGACTAAAGTCGCGGGCTCCTGCTGCGAAGCCCGCCTGCGCGGGCTGGGCCAGGCAATACCGAATTATTTTCTCAAAAACCATAAGTCGCGGGCTCCTGCTGCGAAGCCCGCCTGCGCGGGCTAGACCGGGCGATACCGGATTAATTTCTCAAAAACCATCACGTCCGCGCGTATGCCGCTGGTCGGGATTGGCGGCGAGGAGCGGCAGTCACAGCCCTGTCGTTTCCTGACACATCATGCCTGCCCCCCCCACTCCCCACCCCCTCAGACCGATTATCCATCCTGTGGTATGATAGTTCCCGTCGCCGCTCTGTCGCTCCACTCACACAAAGAAGGCAGGTATGACCGACCCAAACGCGACGATGACCGCACACGCCGAGGCGGTTGTCGGGCGCTATGCTGCGCGCAATTTCTGGCTCAACGTCCTCGATGGCGGAACATTCTATCTGGGCTTGAGCACAGTATCACGCTTCACGGTGCTGCCGCTCTTCGTCGAACGCCTCTCACCCGACCGTTGGCTTCAGGGGTTGATCCCGACGATCAACTACACCGGCTGGTTTCTGCCAGGTCTGTTCATCGTGCCGATTGTGGCGGCGATGCCGCGGCGCAAACCGATTCTGCTGGCGGCGACGCTGTTCGAGCGTTTGCCCTTTCTGCTTTTGGGGCTGGCACTGCTTCTCTGGCCCGGTCTGCCCGGCGCCGGGCTGCTGGCGATCTTCTTCTGCTGCTACGCCATCCACGCGATTGCCGCCGGGTTCGCCTCCATTCCCTGGCAGGATTTCATTGCACGGGTCATTCCCGGCAACCGTTGGGGCATCTTCTTCGGATTGCAGAGCGGACTCGGCGGTTTACTCGGTATTGGCGGCGCGGCGGTCGCTGCCTGGGTACTGACCGCATTTCCCTTCCCGCAGAGCGTCGGCATTCTGTCGCTCATCTGCTTCGGTTCGATGGTCATATCGTTCATCTTCCTGGCATCGACCATCGAACCGGCGTTGCCGCCGCAGCCAGCGCAGCCGCTGACGGCGTTCCTGCGCGGCGTGCGCCCGCTGCTCGAGCGCGACGCCCCGTTCCGCAACTACCTGATCGGACGGGTCAGCATTGCGCTGGCGCTCGTCGGGCACAACTTCATTACCGCGCTGGGACTCGAACGCTTCAACCTGTCCGGCGCCGATGTCGGCGGTTTCACCGCGGCGCTGCTGGCGGCGCAGGCAGTGAGCGATCCGCTCCTCGGCGGGATGGCGGACCGCTGGGGGCACAAGCAGGTGCTGGAACTCTCGACGGCGGTAGGGTTGGTCGCCATTCTGCTGGCGCTGATCGCGCCCTCGCCGGTCTGGTTCTACATCATTTTCGTGCTGGTTGGCTTTTCGCAGGCAGGATACATTCTCTCCGGCTTCACGCTGGTGTTCAGTTTTGCGCCGCCGGCGCAGCGCCCCGCCTACATCGGCGTCTCGAACATTGTAATGGCGCCGGTCGCAGCCGCCGGACCGCTCCTCTCCGGGTGGCTCGCCGAACTCGTCAGCTACGAGGCGCTGTTCGTCGTGCTGCTGGTCGTGGGGATCGCCGGTCTGAGCTGGATGCGCCTGCGCGTGCCGCGTCCGGCAGCGACGGCAACGCTGGCAGAGGAGCGGGCGGCGTAGGGGTCAGGCGCCGAAGGTGATAGTCCATCCTAAAAAGTCTCAGGTCGCAAATTCGTATACTGGCGTGTCGATAACCTTTTTTGGGGGCTGTTGTAAACGGATAATTTCGTGGATGCGCTCGACTGTTTGAGGTGCAAACAGTCGCTCACCCGTTTCAATGTTGACACGTGCCGGTACACCCCCGATGGCAATAATGCGGCCATTGATCTCGATAAGGTATGTTACTTCTTTCTCAACGAGGGTTTCGTTCCAGACATGTTCGCTCATCCTGCCCTCCGTTCTGGCAGATCAGGCTTCTAATGTCCTGCTCTCATCGTCGCTACGCTGCGTGTTGCGTTTGCTCAGCGAGCTTCTGCTGCAACCAGAGATTGACCAACGTTTCGACCTCACTGCTTATCCTGCTCAGTCAGCCGTCGATGCTTTGCCCAGCTCATCGTCTTGATGAATTCCACCCGCCGAAAGCGGAGCGCCGACCAGTCCGCATCGATCGCCACCTGACGGACGCCCTCGAAGCCCAGTTCGCCCAACACTGCCCAACCAGTGTCCCGGTTGAACTCGCAGGTGTAGTTCTTCGAACTTGCTTTAGGATAGGCGAACCAGACGATGGCATCGCCTTCCGCCTGCCGGGCAATGGCCCGCGCCAGGTCATTCACCTCGGCCTGCGTGGTCACGAATGCGGGCGAGAAGACGATGCGCTGGGCGCTGTCAATACTCCGCCGGATGGCGACGTCTTTGAGTAAAGCGAGTTCCGGTTCGAATGACTCCGGTGCGTTCAATACCAGGATTTCCGCCTGGTCCTTCAGATTCAGTTTCTTGAAAAGATCGGACATACTTCCTCCACCCTGCGGACTCTGGTATTCGTCGTCGGGCGACGCGCTTCGGCTTTTTCGCGGGGATCAAACGGATGAGCGTGCGCAATGCAGTGTTGATGGATTCCGTGCCAGGGAAATGTCGATGCATTGTAGCGTGCTTGAGCGTTCTGCGCAAAACTCACTCCGCCTCCCACCCATCCTGTCCGTCCTCTAGCCGCAGCCGTTCGCCGGTGCGCGGGTCGTACACGCCGATGACAAGGCGGTACGTCGCCGGTAGTGCATCTGGCGGCGCAAGGACGGCCGCGCGACTACGGTAGGTTTCGCCAGGTTGCCAGGCGTCGGTCGGCATCAGTGGTCCATCGTGTTGCGCAACGATCTGACTATTTATGTCGAGTAAGTGAACGAACAGAAACAGATCGCGTCCCGGAGACGCGATGGCGCGCCAGTGTAGTTCGATCCGCACGGCATCGCCGCCAGCGACGCGCGTCGATGAGACGGCGGCGCGCTCCAGGATCAGCGTGTCGCCAAAGTGGATGTTGACATCGCGCAGTGGTGCACCGACATCGCCGAGTTCGTAGACTGCCAGTTCGACGCCGCCGTACCAGCGGCTTTCGGCGCGGAAGGCGCGCTCAGCGAGCCAGGCGCTCACCACGCCATTGGGGTCAGCCTCGTAAGGGACGTAAAAGATGCCGTAGAGCCGCCGGTGGCGTTGCTCCATCTGATCGAGTTCAGCAAGCGTCGCCGTCGGGTCGAGCGGACGGAAGCGCGGCAACGGGTAGCGCTTTTGCGAACCTTTGAAGTAGTAGTCGAACACATCGGTCTGCCCCGGACCGATCAGCAGGATGGCGTCGTCGGGGCGGGCAGTGGCGGCGACGGCCTGTGCCAACCCGCGGTAGTCATCGCGCTGGAAGGCGGGATCGAACCATTCGTTGCGCAATGGCATCACCGCAGCGGCAATGAAGCACGCAGCCAGAAGAACGCCGATGACGCCGCCGGCACGCATACCGAACCGATGGGTCGCGCCGCGCACCAGTGTGGCGCCGCCGATACCGAGGAGCAGGTGGAAGGCGGGCAGCGCAGGCAGCAGAAAGCGCGGCTTGTAGTAGGGCTGATTCAACGAGAGCGCGATGATCGCTATCAGCGGCGCGAGGAGCCAGGCAAGCGCCATGCCGGTCGCTGCCGGCGACACGCGCCAGGACGCGAGCGACGCCACGAGCAGCATGACGAAGCCAGAGACCCAGAACCAGGATGCGGCGGGCGCTGCCGGACCAAAGCTGAACACATGCAGCACATCGGCAAGAATGAAGAGCGGATCGACCGGCTGTTTGGCGAATGTCCAAACCGCCAGGCGCTCGCGGCTATTCCAGACAAGCGCCAGGAAGAACCCGGCGAGCGCCAGATGTCCCGCGATCCACGCCAGCCGCGCGCGACGGCGCAGGAGGATCGCACCGGCGAGTGCCGATGCCGCCACGAATGCGACCATGAAGTAGTGCGTTGCGAGCGCCGCCAGCGCAGCCGCACCGTAGAACAGCATCCATTGCCAGGGGTGTTGCGTCGCGTTCAACGGATCAACGGCGCGATCCCCGGTTTCTGATCGGACGGCGGCATCGAGCGCCAGCCAGAGACATGCTGCCAGAAGCATCGCCAGGGCGTACATGCGAGTTTCCTGGCTGTAGTGAATGGCAAACGGCGAGACAGCAGCGGCAATGCCAGCAAGCCAGCCGGCAACGGCGCCAGCCCAACGCCAGCCGAGGATTGTGGTCAGTACGACTGTGATGGCGCCGCAGACAGCGCTGAACGCGCGCGCCGCCGCCTCGCCGGTTCCCGTTAGCAGCAGCCAACCGTGGAGGAGCCAGTAATAGAGCGGCGGATGGACATCAGAGGCGGCGGCGCGCGCGATGTCGTCGAGCGGTCGCACTGCCAGCGCGACCGTCAATCCTTCGTCGTACCAGAAACTCTGCGCGTCGATGCGGTAGAAACGCAGCGCCAAAGCCAGCGCGAAGAGCGCCACGAGACCGAGGGCGCAACATAACAGGTGTGTGGTGCGATGCATCTCATGCCAATGAACGGGTAACGCTGAACGTTCTTGACTTCCCATACGCAACGTTCAACCCCGCAACCTGTTGGGTAGGCGAAGGCGATGCCTTCGCCTACGCGGTCGCACTTCGGTCAGCGATTATTCGGATAGGCTCTAAGAGCTTTGCCCTGCACCGCGACCGGGGCGTTGCGGCGCAACTCATACGAACGTGCGGTCAGTCAGACACGATGTTCGAGCGCCGGTTCGCAAGGCGTAACGACCCACAATGCGCGTTCGCAGTCCGCCCGGCGGCTGAAGCTGCGGGCTACGGTTGCCAAGCCCGCCTGCACGGGCTGCACTGGGCGATACTGAATGATGTTCGCAAAAACCATTCTTGTCCAGCCGTGAGCATGGTCGAACCGCCTGCGGTGAGCATGGTCGAGCCGCGTCCTCAGCGAAGGCTTTCGCCCGCAGCGCCCCGTTGCGCGCCCCGGCGTGTTGTCCAAATGACCACACATGAGTATCAGCACCGGCGACGGCGCGGCGCGTCGGATTGCCCGCCGACACCGCGATCCGACCAGAGGCGGCGCGGCGCGTCGGATTGCCCGCCGACCCCGCAGCGCGACCGGAGCCGTTGCAGTGCAACGGCTCTCCGTTCTGCACCCTTCTCGCCTCTTGCCTCGCGCCTCTCGCCTCTCGCCTCTCGCCTCTCGCCTCGCGCCTCTTGCCTCGCGCCTCGCGCCTCTTGCCTCTCGCCTCTCGCCTCTCGCCTCTCGCCTCTCGCCTCTCGCCTCTCGCCTCTTGCCTCTTGCCTCTTGCCTCTCGCCTCTCGCCTCTTGCCTCTCGCCTCTCGCCTCTTGCCTCTCGCCTCTTGCCTCTCGCCCATAACCCTGGTGGATTGCAACCTTTTCATCCCTGGACTCGTCATGTACAATTGAAGCGATGTATGCGTCGATGGGCTGTGAGTCACATCGGCGCTGCAAGGGAGTAGAACGGTGGCTGAGCCATCTGCTGAACTTATCCGACGCGCGCAGGCTGGCGATCCGGAAGCATTGACACAACTCGTGCTCAGCCAGCAGCAGTATGTCTACAGCATTGCCATGAGCGTGCTGAAGAACCCCGACGATGCTGCTGATCTGACGCAGGAAGCGTTTATTCGTCTCTTCCGCGCATTGCCGCAGTACAATGGCGAGAGCCGGTTCACGACCTGGCTCTACCGTCTGGTGGTCAACCTGGGGCGCGACGAACTGCGTCGCCGGGGACGGCAGGCGCCGCTGGCATCTCCGGCAGACGGCGATGAAGACCTCAATGCCATCGATGGCATCGCTGACGATGATCGCTGGTCGGACCCGGAGGAGGCGCTTGACTCGCATGAATTACGCAGTGAAGTGCGTCGCGCGCTGGCGCAGCTCGAAGAGCATTATCGTCTGGTGCTGACGCTCTATTACTTTGAAGATATGAAATATACCGATATTGCTGAGATCCTCGATCTGCCGCTCAACACTGTTAAGAGCCACATTCGGCGCGGGAAAGAGCGCCTGGCTGCCATTCTCCAGGAGCGTGAACAACCGCCGGCTGCACACGCAATGCCGGCGCCAAAGCAACCGGAGACTGGCGGCAGACCGTTTAGCTCGTTTATGCGGTTGCCTGTGCCGGTCGGAGGGAGGTAAGCGCTATGTTGGATTGCGATGAAGCCCGCACGTTGCTGGCGCTTCACACAGAGCCAGAGATTAATGACCCGGTGCTGCATGATCACCTTGCTGAGTGCCCGGTGTGCGCCATGTATCACCGGCGCAACCGGGTCATCGATGCGGCGCTGCGCGAAGAACTCCGCTGGGAGCCTCCCTCCGTGCTGACGGCGCAATTGATGGCAATTGCGTTGCAGGCGTCTCATCTCACCTCTGTATCGCGACCGCGTCGCTGGTACATTATCACCATTTACAGCCTGACAGCCGTGGTCATGGCTGTCTCCCTGGCGGTTGCATGGACCTATGGCGGCAGTTTGTTGATGCAGGTCGGTCTGAGCAATGCGCTGGCATGGGTGTTCGACATACCGGCGCAGTGGCTGGCGCAGGTGATACAAACACAGCCTGACTCGCAGCGGTTGATCGAGTTTGCGCTGCGCGTGCGCGATCAATTGCTCTGGCTGCTGCTGGCGGCTATTTTGTGGGCGCTGTTCGACCGCGCGCCGCAATCGTCGCTTGCCAGAACCGAATAACCTCCTGCACGCATATGCGTTGCCAGGCATCTCAAGAACGAAGCGCCGGAA
Source organism: Roseiflexus sp. (assembly GCF_057785375.1). Classification (NCBI taxonomy): domain Bacteria; kingdom Bacillati; phylum Chloroflexota; class Chloroflexia; order Chloroflexales; family Roseiflexaceae; genus Roseiflexus; species Roseiflexus sp. The sequence goes on along the minus strand of NZ_JBYNRX010000080.1, from coordinate 209,910 downwards.
TGGTGAGGTTCATCTCCCATTCCGGCGCTTGTGCATAGTGTGCGACGGCAACGCACATCAACGGCGAGTTGTGCTCGTGTCTGTAGCACAAACGGTTGGCGAGTTGCTCACATCAGGATAGGCGACATGCCACTCCACGCTGCTCCACCGCTCAGCATCAGTCCGGCCCACATCCCATGCGGCGATTTGTCGCCACGCACCGTCCGCGCTCGCATCCGCCCGATTGCGCGCTCCGTCCGATGATTGGGCTTCGGCGCGCCCTCCGCCCGCTGAACCACCCCAACCTCTTCCCAATCCTCACGCAAGCGGCGCGCGATGTCGCGCAAACGCGCCAGGTCCGCGATCCCTTTTCCCCCTGCCGTCCAGGAAGCCGCCGCCAGACCTCGAACAACCGTCGCTCGCCATCCGCAGTCGATTCATTCACCGCCGGCTGCGTCTCTTCCGCCGCCCACCGCCATCGCTCAGGCGCGCGCCGCCTCAGATCGTTCAGCCGTCGCCTCACCCGGCGCGGCACGTGAAACCGGGCAACATCGGTATTCGTCGTAAGAAGCCAATCTTCTGGTGGAATGCAGTAAAAAGGCGTATGTTCATCGACCTACACCTTGATAGAAGAGATGAAGCGGCATAACGGCTCGCGCTTCAGCCGCTGCGCGGAGCGAGGGAGCAGTCGGCTGCAAGCGCTTGTTGAGCAGGCGTGTTTGATGATGTGCTACGCTCACTTGAGAAGACGATCGTACTCGTCGTGAGTGCCAATCCAAAACCAAGTCACGGTATCCGCTTGGAGTAATCCAAGCGCTCTGTATCCTAAGCCAATCCGAACCGAATAAAGCGGTTGGTTTACCTTCACTTGTTTGAAGAAAAGACTTGGATGTGCTGGATTGTCTCGCCATAGCTTGTAGGCTTGCCGTGCGCGCTGGCGAATCTCTGGGGGCAAAGCCCAATAATGCTTCCAGAAGGACTCGGTCGTTTGCGACTTCATTGGTGTTCAATGAACTCGCCGTGTTCATCGAACATCGGCAATGTCTTGCCGGCGTTGATTTCGGTTTCCACCGCTGCTAACAGTGCAGCGAGTTTGTCGTCGCTCGTCGCAGTGAATTGGGCGTCCCAGAGCGCTTCATCTGCCGCGATTTCTTCAAACGTTTCTTCTGTGGGCAGGGGATGTGTTTGAAGGAAGCGCGCGAATTGATAGAGTTGCATTGTGCGCGCCAGCGGCATAGTTGTAGCGATGTCAGCAATGGCTTTCACCAAATCGGCTTGGGTCTGCTGTATTTTCGTCGCCATGTCTCTCACTCCACGTAATAATTCTACCACGCGCTTTCTGCGCGTTTGCGATCACGCCTGCCTAACTATATGAGTAGACGGATACCTATCCGTCTCTCCTGAGCATTGACCGAACGCCATCCTTCTCCCCCCTATGGCGGTTGAGACGGATACGCATCCGTCTCTCTCCCTCCCCTGGCATGATGGATGGCCAGACGCCCGCCTAAACCTGCCCAAGAAAAACAAACGTGCTCTAGTTTAGGCGACACAAGCGAGGGAGAGAGGTCCCTTGCTGTCTTCAATATAAGGTTTCAGACCCACGCTAGAACGGCAGGTCATCCTCATTTTCGACCGGTTGCGGCATATTGCGACCGGGGACGCGAGACGCGCCTGCCCGTGCGGGACCGTTGGAGATCGCCTCGGATGGAGCGCCGGGCGCCGGGGTGCGGCGCGGAACGCTGCCGACCGCATGCATATTCAGATCGTCGGCTTCGACCGGTGGAACGCGATCGCCCTTGGGAGTCAGGATGATCATATCCTGCGCGACAACTTCGGTCATGTAGCGCTTCTCGCCAGTGTTGCGATCCTCCCAGCTGCGCGTCTGTAACCGCCCTTCGACGTAGACGCGCGTTCCCTTCTTCAGGTACTCGTTACAGATTTCTGCCAGCTTATCCCATGCAACGATCCGGAACCATTCCGTATCATCGTGCTGAACGCCGTCTCCCGACTTCCAGGAACGGTTCGACGCAACGCGAAACGTCGTAACGGCGCTACCCTGCGGGGTGAACCGCATCTCCGGGTCCGCTCCCAGGTGACCGGTGAGCATCACCTTGTTCAGATCTCTGGCCATAAAAGCCTCCTCTTCCCGACTGTACTGATGTCGTCCCACCAGGACCTTCGCCCATCCGAAGCGCCCCGGATACCGGCACACTGCCGATATGTCGAGTGTAGCATGCATGTTCCATTCTGTCAAGCACAAATTTTCTTCATACTGGTCGTGGATCGCACCAGTACGAATGGGTATCTGGCGCTTCCGGCAGTGCGTCTGCTATAATACCACGCATCCGCCGCGCCTCTGTCGCGGCGATCGGACGACGCCAGAGCAGCGAAGACAGGCGGCGATGAATATCCTGGTTGTGCTGACCTATTATTACCCCCACTGGACAGGCCTGACCGTTCATGCAGTGCGGGTGGCGGAGCGCCTGGCGGAGCGGGGTCATCGGGTAACGGTGCTGACGACCAGACACAACCTCGACCTGGCGCGAGACGAGATGGTCAACGGCGTGCGCGTGGTGCGCCTCTGGCCCATTGCACGCTTCAGCCGCGGCATGATCACCCCGGCGTTTCCCTGGGCTGTGGCGCAACTCATCGCCGAGCACGATGTCGTGCAGATCCATACGCCCCTCCCTGAAGCGCCGCTGGTGGCGGCGCTCTGCCGCGCGCTCGGGCGCCCCCTCCTGATGACGCATCACGGCGACGTGGTTATGCCGGATAGTCCGGCGGAGAAACTCGTCGAGCGCGCTGCGTTCCACATTCTCCGCTTTGCGGCGACGCTGGCGGACGGCATCACCTCGTACAGCGAAGATTATGCCCGCCATTCGCCATTGCTCTGGCCCTTCCGCGACAAACTGGCCTGCATCTATCCGCCAGTGGAGTTCCCCGATCCGGATCCGGCCGCTGCCGCTGCCTGGAAGCGCGACCTGGGACTCGAGGGGAAGCGCCTGATCGGTTTCGCCGGTCGCTGGGTGAGTGAAAAAGGGTTCGATGATCTGCTGCGGGCATTGCCCCTCATCGGCGCCGAATTGCCCGAAGCGCACTTGGTTTTCGCCGGTGAATGCAATGTCGTCTACGACGATTTCTATCGCGTGTGCCAGCCGCTGATCGAAGCGCAGCAGGAACATATCACATTCCTGGGTCTGATCCGGGATCGCCAGCAACTGGCGCAGTTCTACGCCATGCTCGATCTGTTCGTGCTGCCCAGCCATACCGATATGATGGCGCTGACGCAGGTCGAGGCGATGTTGTGCGGAACTCCGGTCGTGGCGACGGACATTCCCGGTGCGCGTGTGGTGGTGCGCGAAACGGGCTTTGGGCGCCTGGCGCCGCCGTACAATCCGCCTGCTCTGGCGCAGGTGATCCTCGAAACGCTGCGCGACCGTGAACGTTACCGTCCAACCCCGGCTGGCGTTCGCCGCATCTTCAACACCCAACAGACGATTGATGCGTATGAGCGTTTGCTCGATCAGTTGGTGCGCACGCGAAGCCGCACGCACCTCGCCGCACGCGCAAGCCGGCGCCTGGTGCGCAGCACCCTCCATGTTATTGCGGCTGCGCCGGTCACGGCGACAACAACCATGCTGGCATCATCCGTTCCCTCCACCATTGATACGCCTCGCTGCGGGTCGCTGTCCGATGAAGATCGGGCGATGCTCGAACGCCTGCTGCGCAACGAAGCGGATATGGCCTACCGCCGTCGCGCCGTTACCTTGCTCGACTACCTCGAACTTTGCGATGGTGAAACAGTACTCGATTGCGGCTGCGGCATGGGCGTCTATTTGATGTTCATGGGACGGTTGCGGCGGTTGAACCTGGTCGGCGTTGATGGCGACATGGACCGCCTGCGCTGGGCGGAGCGCGAACATGTGCCGGCCAGCCTGTTGAATGTCGATATTCATCGGTTGCCGTTTGCGGAGCATAGCTTCGACAAGGTGTTGATGTCCGAGGTGCTCGAACATCTCGCCGATGATCGCGGCGCGTTGCGCGAGATCTTCCGCATCCTCAAGCCCGGCGGCATTCTGGCGCTCAGCGTGCCGCACGCGAACTACCCGTTCTGGTGGGACCCGATCAACAAAACGATCGAGATGCTTGGCGGCCGCCCTATCCAGAGCGCTGGACCAATCGCCGGTCTGTGGAGCAACCATTGGCGGTTGTATCGCCCGGAAACCCTGCGCGATGTGGTGTCGGGCGCCGGGTTCGCTATCGAGACGCTTGAAGAGCAGACCCACTATGCGTTTCCATTTATTCACTTCATCGTGTATGGCATTGGGAAGCCGTTGATCGAGAAGAACCTGCTGCCGCGCCGCTTCCGCGACAGCGCCGACCGCTTCCGCGGCGAACGCAACAGCGGCAGCCTGCTCAATCCAGTCAACCTGGGGGTGCAGTTGTTCCGCCTGGCAGACGCGCGTAACGACCATCTGCGCGGTGATGAGAAAACGTTCGTCAGCATCGTTCTCAAAGCGCGAAAGCCTGTCTGAACTGCGCGTAACGTATATGCCGGATTGTTCATGAAAAGCGTCGCACCGACACCGCCAACTGTCGAAGACGAGGACATCACCTCAGAAAACGGTTCGCCTTCTACGGAAGCCGTAGACCCTCTCACCGACTCACAACCGCGTTCGTATGCCGGCGCCAACCTGTTGACGTTGCTCCTGGCAACCCTCGCTCTGGCGTGGATCGGTCAGACGTTCCTGATGAGCACGCCGCCGAATCTTGCGGCAGGAGTTGTGCTGCTGACGCTTGCCGGTGTGACATTCGTTGTGCTGGGCGCGTGGACGCCCAAACGGACAACGGTCGAGGACCCCGACGCCACGCCACGGTTTGTTGTGTGGCTGGATCGCCTTCCGCCGTTTTACCCGTTGTTCTTCCTGGCGCTCGTGAGTAGCGGCATCGCATTCTGGTGCACGGCGACGCCTGCACTGCGCCCCTTGCCGGCGCTGATCGCCTGGCTGGCGAGTATGGGTTTCTTTCTGGCAGGCGCGCGATTCCTCGATCATCACCGCGAACGCTCTTTTGAAGAAGTCCGCTGGGACCGCCGTGAACTGCTTGCGGTTGCGGCTCTGACCCTGTTCGCCCTCGCGCTGCGTATTACTCTGATCGAAACTATCCCGCAGAACTTCGGCGGCGATGAGGGTGAGATGGGCATGGAGGCGCGCGGCGTATTGGAAGGACGCATCACGAATCCATTCGTCACCGGCTGGCTGTCGCATCCGACGCTCTGGTTCTTCCTTCAGGCGCTCTCTTTGAGCGTTTTCGGCAACAATGTGTTCGGTCTGCGCATACTCTCGGCGCTGATCGGCACAGCCACCATTCCGCTGCTCTACCTGTTTGCGCGCCCGCTCTTCGGGCGCGGCGTCGCGTTCGGCGCAGCGGCCCTCCTCGCCGGTTTTCACTTTCATATCCACTTCAGCCGCCTGGGTGTCAACAATATCGTCGATCCGCTCCTGGCATTGTCCGCATTTATTGCATTCTTTGCCGGCATACGCCGATCGTCGCCCTTTGCCCTCGGATGGACGGGGGTTATCTGTGGTGTGGCGCAGCATTTCTATATGGGCTCGCGGTTGACGCCGGTGTTGGTGGCCGTTCTTGTCGCTCACCTCGCCATCGCCGACCGGCGCCGCTTCCGCTGGCTGGCGCCACGCCTGCCTTTGATGGTCGTCGGATTTCTGCTGGGGTTTGGACCCCTGATCGCCCATTTCGTCGCCAACCCATCCGCGTTGACCGCCCGCCTGGCGATGGTCGGCGTGGTGCAGAGCGGTTGGCTGGAACAGAAACTGGCAGAAGGCGTTCCGCTGGCTCAGATCATCATCGATCAGACGCGCCAGAGTTTTGGCGCGTACACGTTCATGCCCGATCGCAGCGCCTGGTACGACCCGAAAATTGCGCTGCTGGACTCGGTCTCCGCCGTCTTGCTGGTGCTGGGTGTGGCGCTGGCGCTGGTCAACTGGCGTCGTTCTGAGTGGTTTCTCCCGATTGCCTGGTTGACGGGCGCTGCGGTGCTGGGTGGCATGCTGCTGGTGAACACGCCTGAGAGTCCACGGTATGTCACAACTGCGCCTGCCCTCTGCCTGCTGGTGATGCTGGCGCTCCAGCGCATTGCAATGCTCACCGGGCAGGCGTTGCAATGGACGGATCGGCGGGCGTTGCTTTCTGCGGTCCTGGTTGTCCTGCTGGCGGCATGGAACCTGAACTTTTACTTCCGCGACTATATCCCGCGCCGCACATACGGCTGGACGAACACCGAAATCGTCACCAAACTGTCGCATTATGCGAACGCGCAACCAGCGCCGGTGTATCTCTACATGTTCACTCCGCCGCGCATTTTCTTCGGGAATGGAACCATCCGCTTCGTCGCTGCCGGCATTGAGGGTATAGACGTGAACGAACCGGTGACCGACCCGGCGCAGATCATGCCGCCGCCCGATGGAAAGCGTCCGCTCTTCATCTTCCTGCCCGAGCGCGAAGCGGAACTGGCACTGGTGCAGCAACGTTTCCCCGGCGGCACAGTCGAACGCTTTCAGGGAGAATGGGAGCCGGTCGTCCTGTTCATCGCTTATACGCCGCCCTGACGCACCGACAGGAGAGCGCCTGTGAGAAACGGACGTTTCCATATCACCGTCGCCGGCAATATTGGCGTCGGCAAAAGCACATTGGTCGGCATTCTGGCGGAAGAATTCAACTGGCAGCCCTACTACGAACTGGTCGCCGATCACCCGTATCTGGAAGACTATTACCGCGACCCCGAACGCTGGGGATTTCATTCGCAGATCTGGTTTCTGACGCAGCGCTATCAGCAACACCTCGAGATTGCCGATACGCCGATTTCGGTTTGCCAGGATCGCAGCATCTACGAAGACTACGAGGTCTTTGTCAAAGGGTTGCTGGAACAGAGCATCCTCAGCCACCGCGACTTTCGCACCTACCGGCAGTTGTTCCTGGCGCTGGTGCAGAGCATTGCGCCGCCAACGCTGCTGATCCATCTCCACGCCGACGTGCCGACGCTGATCCGGCGCATCAATGAACGCGACCGCCCTGTGGAGCGCGCCATTCCACCTGCGTATCTGGAACATCTGAACCGGCGCTACGACGAATGGTTGCGTCGCTTTGAATTGTGCCCGGTATTGCGCATCGAAACCGATGATCTCGATTTTGCCCACTCCGCCGCCGCACGGCGCGAAGTGGTCGAACTAGTTGCGCAGGCGCTGGGAGTGCGCGGTATGGTGCAGGAACGTTTCGTTCCATAAGCGCAGATTGTAATCATTCCCTCATCCTGTTCTGGTTTACGCTGCCGGTATAATGTTTTCGAGCCGCCTGCTTAGTGGAAAGGCGGTCGACTCGATAAGTCTCGGCAAGGCAGCGCACATGGAACCATACACGATCCATCTTCATTCCAGCATTGTTCTCGATGCGTCTGTCGAGCGTCTCTGGCCCATTCTCTCCGACACCGACCGCACAAACCGCATGATCGGTCTGCCGGCGTTCGAGCGCACTCAGCCGGATCGCGATCTCGTGCAGATCGTCTATGGTCATTTTCTGGGGGTTCCGGTCAGCTGGCGCGAGCATCCCTTTGAATGGATCTTCGAGCAGCAGTTTTCGGTCGAGCGCGAATTTGCTCCACCGCTCCCGGTGGAACGATTACAGACCACCACCCGTTTCACCCCATTGCCGGGTGATCGCACAAAGATCGATGTCGAAGTCCATATGACGCCGCGCAATATCATCGGAAACATCGGCGGGCGTCTGATCGTCGGACAGCGGATGTTGCGCGCCATGCGCCGGGCATACCGCGAATTGGGGCGGCTGGCGGCGACACCTGGGACGATCACGCTTCCACCGGTTCGCCCGCCGCGTGTCAATCATCAGCGTCTCCGTATCGTGGCTGCCCGCTTGCGGGCGTTCGGCATCCGCGAAGCGCTGATCGACCGGTTGACCGATCATATCGTTCGTGCCGACGATCCGCAGGTACTCAAGATGCGCGCCTTTGCGCTGGCTGATCTGTGGGACGAGCCGCGGATGGAGGTGCTGCGTCTGTGTCTGTACGCCACCCGTGTCGGGATGCTCGATCTCGAATGGGACGTACTCTGCCCCAGTTGCCGCGGACCGAGCCGGCGCGTCGGTTCGCTCAGCGATCTCGAACACGACTCCTACTGTCCATCGTGCGACGTGCGCTACGACACCAATTTCGATGAGTCGATCGAAGTACGGTTCAATGTCAATCCATCCATCCGCGCAGCGGTCGATGTCTCCTATTGCATCGGCGGGCCTGCCAACACCCCCCACATCGTTGCGCAGATCGCGCTGCCCGCACGAGGACGGCGGATGGTGAAACTGCGTCTCACCCCTGACCGTTACCGTCTGCGCAGCCGCCAGATGATAGGGCGGGTCGCATTTGAAGTCGTGAGCGGCGCCGCCGCGCAAACCGCACACATCGTCTTCGACGCGGACTCCGCCAGCATCGACGAATCGCTCATCGGAGCAGGCGAGGTGACGATCGTTATTGACAACGGCGCCGATACACCGGCTTTGATTGTCATCGAGCGCAGCGATTGGAGTTCCCAGGCGACCAGCGCCGCACTGGCGACATCGCTCACCGAGTTTCGCCAGTTGTTCTCGTCGGAAGCGTTATCGCCGGGGGTTGGCATCGCCGTTCGGAGTCTGACGTTTCTGTTCAGCGACCTGAAAGGTTCGACCGCACTCTACGAACAAATTGGCGACTCGCCAGCCTATGCACGGGTACGCGACCATTTCACCCTGATGAACGCAATTATTGGCGCCCACAATGGATCGCTCGTCAAGACCATCGGCGATGCGGTGATGGCGGTATTTTCCTCAGCCGAGGCCGCAGTTACCGCAGCGCTGGAGATTCAGCGCGAATTCACGCTTGGCGAAATGGCGCGCGGCAATCCGGCGTTGCGGGTCAAACTGGGTTTGCACAGCGGTCCCTGTATTGCAGTCAATGCCAACAACCTGCTCGACTACTTCGGTTCGACGGTAAACATTGCCGCTCGCGTGCAGAACGAGAGCATCGGCGGCGATATCGTGCTGACCGACGCACTGACCGACGATCCACTGGTACATGCTGTGCTGGAACGTGAGGATATCGAATTGGAGTTTTTCGAATGCGAATTGCGCGGTCTATCGCAGCAATTCAAACTCACGCGCGTCTGGGTGACGCATCCGATGGATCGGGCAGACGCGCCATTGACAGAACAGCCAGGCGGGTCTACAATACAGAGCGTCACGGGGCGTGGCGCAGCCTGGTAGCGCACCTGAATGGGGTTCAGGAGGTCGCTGGTTCAAATCCAGTCGCCCCGACCATACCGTGCACCCAACAACGACCTGTACGTGCTGTTGCAGGTCATTGCGTCGTTTGCGATTAAGGCGCTCTTCCTCTTGCATCCCCTTGACGCTTGCGCTATAATGCCTCTAGTTTTACGCATGATGGGGTGTTGCTGCGCCCTGACACACACTGTTTCTTTTCAGGCCGTAAAAGATTACACGACACTGCCGTCGCCGCAGTTCGACACCGGGAGGAGCGTAATGGCACGAATGAGCCTGCAGACGGCTTTCGACCAGGCTCGGCAATGGCTCGAAACCAATGACCTCGATCGCGCTATCGGAATGGCGCATCATATCCTCGAGACCTATCCCCACTGCCTGGAAGCGCACCAGATGCTGGGAGAAGCGCATCTGGCCAATCGTCAGTATGAAGAAGCGCGTGCTGATTTCGAGCGCGTCCTTACGTTCGATCCGGAGCATATTCCGGCGCTCGTGGGCCTTGGCATGACCTGCGAGCGGCTTGGACAGCTTGATCGCGCGATTTCGGCATTTGAACGCGCTCTGGAAATCAAGCCCGACCTGCCGGAGCTGCGGAGCCAGTTGCTGCGACTCTACACCGATGCATGGGGGAGCGAATATGCGCACCTGCGTCTCAGCCGGACTGGACTGGCGCGGTTGTATGCAAAAGGGCACATGCTGCCACAGGCCATCTCTGAGTTTCGCCAGGTGGTGGCGGATCAGCCCGACCGTTTCGATTCTCGTGTGGCGCTCGCGGAAGTGCTCTGGCGCGATGAGCAGGAAGAGGAAGCGGCAGAGGTGTGCCGCAGCATTCTTGCGAAGCAGTCCAATGTACTGAAGGCAAACCTGATTCTAGGGTATATCGAACTGGCTGCCGGCAACCCGTCCGGTGAACAGTTTTGGAAGACGGCAGCAGCCATCGATCCGTATCAGAGTATGGCCCGGGCATTGTTCGAGTCGCTCCCGCCTGTCGATGTGCCGGAACCGACCCTTCCAGAATGGGATGAGACTGAATGGTTCAATCGGCAGGTGGCGGCGCCCGCCGAACAACTCGCCGCCACCCGTTCGATGGAATCTACGACGCCAACCGCCGTCGCTGCGCCTCCTCCGCCTCCGCCATCAGCACCGCTGCCCTCCTATGCCGATAGCGATGATTTTCTCGCCAGCCTGCTGGCGATCGACGCTGCGCCGCCTGTTGTATCGCATTCGGTCGAAGAAGCCGAGGTTGAAATCAGTTCCGATACACGCCCATTTACGCTCGAAGAATTGGGGTTAAGCGAGGCTGAACTTGCAAGCCTCGGCGCGCTGGAAGAAGAACCGTCCGGTCCCGCAGAGGTTTCGACGCAGGTGGAGCCGGTTGCCGGCGCCGCTACGCCGGCGGAGTCGTCCGAGGTGAGCGCGATGCGCCCGTTCACGCTGGACGAACTGGGGTTGACGCCGGACGAAATTGCGGCGCTCGATAGCGCGTCTACGGCGGCGCCGGCGTCCCAACCATCACAACTCGAAGATTTCGATATTGACGCACAACCCTTCTCGCTCGACGATATCGATTTTGAAAGGGGCGGGCACGCCCCGGCAGCAGGACGTGATGTTGGATCCGGGGCTGGCGACGTGCCGCCCGATTTGCAGCCGTTCTCGATCGAAGAATTGGATATCGGCAGCATGAGCGGTCAGGCGGATTTTGGCGAGTTGCCGCCGTCACTGCAACCCTTCTCGCTGGAAGAACCGCCGGCGCCGCAACGCCCGCGAATGGCGGGGCTTACGCCGGAAGAAGCGGGCGAAACCCCGATCGAAGAGGAGGATACCTTCCTGCCACGCGGTTTTAGCTGGCAACAACCAACCCAACGCGCGGAACCGTCGTTCTTTCAATCAACATCGGCGGCTTCCACGCCGGACACGGGCACCATTTTCTCGAAACTGCAAAAGCAGCGTGAACGCGCGCCGCTGTCGCAGGCGGAGGAGCCGCCGCCGCCTATCGCTCCAGATGAACACCTGGGTCTGTTCTCACTGGACGATGTATCCCTGCGCGACGATGAGTCGCCTGAGCCTGGCGCCCCCTCTTTTACTGCTGAACCACCCGTCGAATCGCAGCCGCCCGACGATAGCGGGCAGTTTCAGGCGATTTCGCTCGAAGAAGTGGAAAGCGTTGAGTCTGCCGTTGCCAGTGGGGTCATTCAACCGTTCTCGTTCACTGATCTTGGACTGACCGACGAAGAGATCGCTGCCCTCGGACTGGGCAGCGCGCCTGAGGCGTCGGCAGCGCAGACCGGGTTTGGACTGACCGGCGAAGAGATCGCCGCCCTTGGACTGGATAGTGCGTCTGAGGCGCCGGCGGCGCGGGCAGAGATGAGCGCACCGGTGCAGGAAGAACCGCCGGTCATGCCTCCTGCTCTGGAGCCGCCGCCCCAACCGCTCGAGGAAGTGGAAAGCATCGAAGACGCTTTGGCCAGCGGTCAGCTTCAACCATTCTCGTTCACCGACCTGGGGTTGAGCGAAGAAGAAATCGCAGCGCTGGGGCTTGGTGATCTGGGGGGGGCTGCCCAATCGCCGGTTTCTGTCGAACCCGAGCCTCTCACGGAGTCGGCGCCTGAGATCGAGATCTCTGAAGCGCCACAGACGCCCGAACCGTTTGTCGAACCATTGACAGGCGGGGGGGAAGCGCCAGCGCCCACGGCTGCGGCAGAGCCTGTTATTGAAGAATCGCTCGACATCGAGGAATTGCAGCCATTCTCGCTTACCGATCTGGGTCTTTCGGAAGAGGAGCTGGCAGAGTTCGACCTGTCGGACCTAGAGGAAGAGGGGGTGGAGTACGATGAGGGGCGCCTGGGCATTACCGAGGAAGAACTGGCAGCCCTCGGAACGGGCGGTGATCTCGAGTGGATGCCGGAACTGACACCTGTGAGTGAACCGCCTGCCGCTGCGTTCGAGCCGGTTGAACCTGCGCCCGAAGCCATCGGCGGCGATGATGTTGTTGACCGACTGATCCAGATCGGTCGTGAGCGCGGCTATGTCGATATTGCTGACATCATTGCTGCAGTGAAAGACCCCGAGGCGGAAGCGGCGCGGATCGACGAGATCGGGCGCATGCTCCACATGGCGCGGATCGAGATCCGCGATGGCGACGAAGTGATCGACCTCGACGCAGAATATGCGGAGGATGAGTCTCCGTTGATGCCGGAAGACGCCGTCGCGCCGGCTGCATTCGAAGCAGAGGAAGAAGACCTGATGCGCCCCTTCTCACTGGAGGAACTCGGGTTGTCCGACGATGAAATCGCTATGCTCGCTGCGGCGGCTGCCGGCGGTGCAGAGGAGACGCCACCAGCGGAAGAATCGTCGCTCACCCCCTTCTCACTGGAAGAGTCCGACGCAGCAGACGATGAAATCGCCATGATCGCCGCCAGCAGCGTGGAGGAGGCGCCACCAGCGGAAGAACCGCCGCTTACCCCCTTCTCGCTGGCAGAATTGGGGTTGTCGGAAGAAGAGATCGCCCTGTTGAACGAGACGGCAGCATCCTTTAGCGCATCGCCTTCACCTGCCGCTGAAGTCGAAACTGAAACTGCTGCGTGGTTCGATCTGGAACCGGTGGTTGCTGACACCGAAGCGGCGCCGCTGCCCGAACCGCCAGCGCCGGATCTGGCAGAAGCGCCGACGCCGACGATCACGCCAGCGCCGGCATCGTCACAACGTATCGAGCAGCCGCCAGCGCCGCCTGCTGCACCTGTTTCGCCGCCAGCGCCACCCGCTATGGCTGTGAAACCGCCGCCAGCGCCGTCTGCTGCACCTGTTTCGCCGCCAGCGCCGCCGCCTGCGGTGATCCACGACCCGAGCGATTACCCGGAACTGCAAGAGTATTTGCAGATGCTCGAATCCGATCCGAACAACCATATCTTGCGACTCTCGATTGCGCGCGTTGGCGGTCAGGTGGGAATGACAGAGATTGCAATGCAGCACTATCGCCGGCTCATCAAGCAGAATGCGCTTCTTGATGAGATTGTTGACGATCTGACCGACATGATCGCTGAAACCAGTGATACGAATCTGTTGCGTAAACTGCATCGCACCCTTGGCGACGCTTACTCGCGTCAGGGGCGCTTCCGCGACGCGATGCGCGAGTATAGCTGGATACCAGGACAGGCATAAAGCCGCGTGACGTCAGTTGCGCTTCTGTGAACGGTAAAGAACGATGACTGTCAATATGCGCCGGATTGTTGAAGACCTCATCCGGGTCGAAGGGGTCATTGGAAGTTTGCTCGTTGGAAAGGATGGCCTGGTCGTCGCCAGTACGCTGATGGACGAGGAAGACGCTGAGATCCTGGGTGCAATGTCGGCTGCCGTGTTTGGCGAGATTGACAAAGCCACCAGGCGAATCGGCGTCGGCATGCTGATCGACTCGATTATTGACGCCGAGCGGGGGTCGATTCTTATGCTCGAGGCGCGCGAGTTGATCCTGGTCGTTATTACTCAGCGGATGGTCAATCTTGGTCTGGTGAAGATGGAAATGCGCCGGGCATCCAAACGGATCAGCGAGGCCGTGCCGATCTGAATCGAGTCTGTCGTCCCTGGTGAGGTGTTACTCACATGATACGGCGCAGTGCCCGGTCAAGGGTCGTTCGACTGCTGGTTTCGCGCCCGTGAGCGTCATGCTCAGGGCGCGATGTTTGTGTTCTGTTACTGATAAAGGAGAGATGGAGGCATGGAGCGTTCTCTCATCATTCTGAAGCCCGATGCAGTGCAGCGTGGATTGATTGGACCCATCCTGACGCGGATCGAACAGCGCGGCTTGCGCATTGTCGGCATGAAGTTGATCCAGATCGATGAGGCGCTGGCGCGTCGGCACTATGCGGTTCATGAGGGCAAGCCGTTCTTCGATAGCCTGATCTCCTACATTACTTCCGGTCCGGTGTTGGTGCTGGTCGTAACCGGCGCGAACGTCATCGAAATCGTGCGTTCGATGGTCGGGGCAACCAATCCGGTCAAGGCGGCGCCGGGCACCATCCGCGGCGATTTCGCACTCGAGATCGGGCGGAACCTTATCCATGCCTCCGACTCGCCGGAAAATGGCGAGATGGAGGTGAATCTCTTCTTCCGTGCCGAGGAACTGGTTGATATGCGCCGCAGCGCCGATCAGTGGATTTATGAGTAGATCGCCTTATCTGCTGCTGTTGAATTCGCGCCACCACTCGTGAAATAGATGTTCCGGGTCGCTCCAGTAGCGTTCGGCATCAACAGCAGACGGTGGTGCAGGCAGCGTCGATGCGCTGCGGATACGGCGGGCAATATCACGCACGGCGCTAACCGCCGGTTTCTCGCGTCCCAGCCCATCGACGACCCCCATCGTCCGGTAGCATCGGGTGCGATCAAGCGGCGGCGTCTGCCACATCTCTTCGGGGACATCGGCATACGCCGCCAGCCACACGCCAGCCGCCCCATCGGTGTAGAGCCGCTCCAGCGCTGTATAGAGGAACTCCGCTTGTTCGCCTGCCGTCCCTCGATACATCAGCGCTGTACGGCCATAGAGGTCGTCGTCGAACCATCCGGCGGTCTCGCCATTCGCTACTGTCGGCATCCCGACGCCAACGACGATGATCCGTCGTTCAGCCAGACCGGCAGCCAGTACGTGCAGATAGGCGGCGGGGTTCGTGTGCCGCGTCTGGTAATCCGCCGGCGTTTCCGGGAGATCGACTGTGACGCCGGCGAGCGCACAATGCTGTGCCACATGCTCAGGTCGCGGGCCCGAGCGACGTTTCAAGCCGGTGGGAGAGATGACCCCCAGACAGATAGCACGCGGCGCAACGCGCTTCAGTTCGTCGCTCATCGCTGCAAACCACTGCGACGCTGCCCGATCCGACTCGGGGCGATGAACACGCTCGAACCCTTCACCCAGTTGCCAAGCCCAAACTGCTGGATGATCGCCAAAGTAGCCGCCGATCTCGCGCACCAGGTAGCGCTGTGCCTCGACAATTGTCGGATCGCTGAAGAAATCGCCGCATTGCACCGGGCGATACCGTCCGCCGGTCAGAACGCGGATCAACCCCGGCGGACGCACGAGCAGCAGCGGTTGGCCATGCCGGGCGCGGCGTAACGCGCCGGCGATGTCTGGACCGTTCGCCCACGACGGAACCTGCAACTGACCAAGCGTAGCCACCGGAAAAAACGCCAGAACGACCCGCAAACCGGCGGCGTGCGCTGTGTCGAGCGCATGCTCCAGGCGCCGCATTGCGCGGCCGTTGATCCGCTCAGGTCCGGGCTGAAAATCCTCCCACAGCAAGCAGAAGCGCACGGTATCGAACCCAATCGCGGCGATGTGCGCCAATTCCTCACGCACTGCGCCGCGATCATAGCGCTGCCAGAGCAACGGGCCGACACGACGCGGCCAGTAGGTCACGCCCAATGAGAAGGTCTCATTCGTCGTCATGGCTGATTCTGCGCGTCAAGAAATGTTCCGACCTGGGTGAGAAACTGTTCAAATGCGGAAAGATCGTGCTGAAGCGCGTCATAGACGCGATCATAATCAATCGACAGGTACTGATGTACCAGAATGTTGCGAAAGCCGACAGCCTGCGCCAGCCTGTCGCCAAGATCATCGGAGATAACGCCAGCGCGCGCCACTGCCAGCACCGCATCACGTCCGGCGTCGGGCAGCGGCAACGAGAGGCCGGCAATCAGTTGGTCGCAGACGCTGATAACGACCTCGATAGCCAGCTGAAGGGTACGGTCAACCGTCGCACGTATGCGCCAATCATTATCGAGATCGGCGCGCGAGTGCTGTTGCAACTCGCGCAACTGCGCCAGATACACCTGGAGTTGCGCCAGATGACGGGCAATGGTCAGTGCGCCGGTCATGGACCGAGTCTCACGTTTCCTTCAGCGAACTGTTTCATGCGGGCGCGCAGCAGGCGGCGGTAACGCGGCGCCCAGTCGAACCACTCCTGCATGGTGCGCACCTCAAACGCTACCCGCGCCTCATCATCACGATTGTACAGGACGTAACGCGGACGCAACGCCTCGTAGCGCAGCAGCGGCGGCGCCTCGTTCAGGATCGCCAGGTCAATGACATCAGAACGAAAAGCGTCACTCAGGCGCCCGATCAATTCGAGACGCCAGCGCTCACGCTCTTCCTTTGTGGTCTCCGGGTCGAACAGCACTGCGATGTCGATGTCGCTACGGGCATGCGTGCGTCCGCCGGCGCGCGAGCCGAAGAGCCAGGCCACCAGCACCGGCGTGTCGGCAAAGATCGCGTCGAATGCAATGTCGGACACTGTGACCATTCCATCCATTCTACGGACTGCCGGTTCCGCGCACAAACACATCGGGCCAGGCTTTGAAGCGGGTGAAGAACAATTCCGGCGTCTGCTGCACTCCCCCCTCGGTAATTACCCGATACACCTTGATGTCCATCCCACGTCGCGCCCGGTCGGTCTGGCGCACCGTTCCGGCAGGCAAACTCGGGTCGTTCACGTAGACCGCCTGCGCCGGAGGTGACACGATGTTGGCGATCTCTGGACCAACCACCGCCACGCGCCGGTCTGGTCGCGTACCGTAGAGACGCACGCTCAGCACCTGCGCTTTCGTGTCGGCGACTGCTTCCATCAACAGCCAGTAGCCGGTGTCATTGACGAACTTAAGGTCCTGCACCCCCGTATAAATGGTTGCGTCCATGCCAGGCGCCGCCTGATCGGGGAAACTGAAGGCATCATACCAGGAGATATAGAACGGATGCGCATGCCGTTCGGTGATCGGCAGACCTGCCCAGAACGCCGCGCGGAAGACTGTAGTCGAGACCTGGCAGACGCCGCCGCCCCATTCAAGCTGCGTGCGATTGCCGATCACTGCGTACCCCTGGACAAAACCGTGCTCGGCGTCAACCGCGCCGAGTTGGGTGTTGAACGAAAACTCTGCGCCAGGCGGAATGAGCACGCCGTTCATCCGGGCAGCGCCGGCTTTGATGTTGGTGATGCGGTACTCAGCCGATCCGGCAAAGCTCGACATGCCTTCCGCCACCAACTCGACGATGCCGAGGGAGGGCAACGTCTCCGCCGTGATCTGCGGGCGGATGGTTTCGACCGGCAGTTCAACGACATGATCCTGGGTGCGCAGGGCGCGGCGGATTGCCTCGATGGCTTCCGGTTGTTTGAGGCGCAGGCCGTCTTGCCCTGGCGCAACAATCTGCAACCGCCCGTTGCGGAAGGCGACGCGCGGTTCGGCGCTCGGTGAGTCGACGAACTGCGCGAGCCTGGCAACCGCACGCTCAAGGCGCGCCTGATCAATATCAACAAACATGCGACCATCAATGATACTGATGGTCAGCATTTCTGCGATCCGCTCCTGATCCCACGTCCAGCGTCGTTCGCCCTGCTGCAGTTCCAATGGCCGGCTCAGTAACAGTTCGGCATCTGCAACCGCAGCGGCGATATCTTCATCTGCCAGCGTCGGCTCGAGCATGCGGGTGCGCAGTGGAACGGTGCGCGGTTCCAGAGATTGCAGAACGCGCAGGATGTCAAGCGCCGTCGCGTCTACGAGAAGTTGCCGTCCGGCGCGCGCAGCGGTGGGGAGCACTTTGCCTGCGGCGATGCTGAGCGCTGCATCGCGCGGCGGTTGTTCAATCTCACTGGCGAGGCCGGTCAGGTAGCGTTGCAACCGGGAGATATCCACGCGCAGGCGTGGTGCAATGTCAACGCCGCCTTCTTGCCGTACTGCCCAGAGTTCCTCGATGCGATGCAACGGGCTGCCGGTTCGCCCGACGCCGAGCGCAAGCGCTGCCGTCTGTTCCACCTCGAACTGAACGCCGAGGTCGTCGAGCGACGGACGCCAGGTGCGTCCCTCGAACGTCAGCGTCAGCGGCGCCTTCAGAAACGCTTCGTGCTGCGAGGTCAACAACGTCTGGATCTTCTCGCGCGCCATGCCGCCGACAGGGACGCCGCGAATGCTAACGCCGGGCAGCGCACGGTCGGCGGCAATCACGTCGGTTATGAAGGGTTGCGCAAAGTAGAGCGCCACACCGAGCGCCACAATGACCATCAAAACGCCGATCACCGGCGCGCGGCGGGGGCGCACCGGCGGAACGCGACGCGGCGGTTTTGGCGCTGGCGGTTCGGGCGGCAATTCGGGGGGCGGCTCATCGATCAGCACGCGCCCTTCGCCTTTGCGCCGCCGGATGGGACCATACTCCTGGTAGTACTTCTCCGACATGGCGGAAACTCAGGCGACGCAGCAGATGCCGATTCTCTGTTCATAATACGATCAAACACAGCAGCGTGTAAAGCGTATCATGTCTGCATGCGGCTGTCAAGACCTGGCGAACGCCAGCCCGCGTTCGCGCATGCTGACGAAACGCCCGTTGCCGATCACCAGGTGATCGAGCACATCAATGTCGAGCAACCGCCCGGCTTCGATCATCTGGCGGGTGACAACGATATCCTCCGGCGAGGGGGTCGGGTCGCCGCTGGGGTGATTATGCACCACGATGATCGATGCAGAGTTGAGACGAATGGCTTCCTTGAACACCTCGCCAATGCGGACCATTGATGCGTTCAGGCTGCCGACGTACACTGTCTGGATCTTCTGGACGCGGTTTTTGGTGTCGAGGCAGATTGCGCGCAACTGTTCCTGATCGAGATGGCTCATTTCGATCTGCATGAGTTGCGCCGCGTCGGTCGGGGAGCGGATCTGAAACCGTTCCTCGCCGCTCGCGAGCAACAGTCGTCGCCCGATTTCGAGCGCCGCTTTGAGTTGGGCGGTTTTTGCTTCGCCCATCCCACGGCGCCGCGCCAGTTCCTCGAAGTCAGCACGCTGCAACCCTGCCCATCCGCCGAATTCGACGAGCAACTGTTGCGCGAGTTGAATGGCGTTCACCCCTTCGATCCCGACCCGCAGCAGAATTGCCAGGAGTTCGGCGTCGGCAAGTGCGGCGGCGCCGCTGGCGCGCAACCGTTCGCGTGGTTTGTCGGTTGCCGGAAGTTCCCGGATGCGAATGTGATAGTCGGTCATTGGGCGCTCCTGTATCTGACCTGCGGGAAGGCTGCCTGGACGCGCATCTTCCCGCAGGCGCACCGAATCGAATCACAGGTGCTACCGATCAACCGGCGTGGTTGATGCGCCACAAAATCGGCGCGCTGGTGCGACATTCGTCCTGAAATGCAACCCGCCCATGCCCGCTCTGCGCCTGCACGCCTGGCGGGCCTCCCCGCCCGGCGACTGAAGTCGCGGGCTACGGGAAGCAAAGCCCGCCTGCGCGGGCTGGACCCAATACCTGTCGGATAAGAAAGACAAGCTATCATCAACGGAGCAGGCGCGGAGCCTTTGCGCCTGTGTGCGAGGTTTCTTACTTGACCGGAAGCCACATGACGACATCCGCCCAGATGGTGAGCATCCCATCCTCGGCGGCGCTGGTCAGCACGACTTCGGCGCCGGTTTCATCAAACCGGTACGTTCCGAGTTCCGCCCAGTCATTCGCATGGGTCGCCGCATCGACGACCACTTCCGCCATGCCATCGGCGTGCTGCACCAGGTAGCGCACTCTGGTGGCATCACCCAAGCGACTGACGGCATAGGGGATGAAGGCGATCACGCGGTACTGTCCTGCTGCGGGCAATTCCGTGCGCCAGATAGCCAGCGACGGCGGGCTGAGCGCGCGCACCTTCCAGGGGCGCCCGCCTGCGCCGCGCACCGATGCCGTAAACAACGACTTCCCGCCGTAGCCGGTGGGAGCGTCTTTCCATCCCTCGCCGACGGTGACGAAACCGGGAAGATCGGCGTCTGCCGCAACCCCTCCCTGTGGCGGCGGAGCGCACGGCGAGGGGCGATCCTTCCAGAGCCAGACGCTCACATTGCCTGCCGGATGCGTTTGCCAGGGATCATCTCCGTCACCGCACCACCCATATGGGTCGGTGTTGCGCCCCAGGTACTGAACGCCGAAGTGAAGGTGCGGACCGCTCGAACAGCCGGTATTGCCAATGATGCCGATCGGTTGACCGCGCGCCACTCGCTCGCCGATTACAACGTCCACGCGGTGCAGGTGCCAGTAGAGGGTGCGGTAGTCGTTCTCGTGGTCGATGACGACAGCGCGGGTGGCGCAGCCATCGTCGGCGTTGCCGGCGAACACAACGATCCCGTCGGCTGCCGCAAGCGCCGGTTCGGGCGGCGCTGCGGCGTAGTCCCAGCCATCGTGACCGTTGTAGGCGAAGATCGGGTCGGTTTCGATGCGCCCCCAGTAGGTGGTGACGCCGTCCCAGCTATTACGCATCAAAAACGGACCGCCGTGGTCGAAGAACGATGTCGTCGGAACGACTTTGCCGATGGGACGGGTCAGAAACGGCGGGGAGGGCGGAGACCGGTCGGTTGGCGGAACGCGCGGGTCGTCGAACAGGCGCGTGTACGTTGCGCGGAACCGCTCCATCAGCGCGGGAAGGCGTTGTGGCGCAGTGGTTGGTGCGAGCACCCGCGCCAGGGCGTATTCGGCAAGCGACATGCCTTCCGGCGGCGGCGCTGTGCTGCCGTCGGCGAAGGTCAGTGCAAGGCGCTGCGGGTAATCTCGCCGCGCATAGAGCATTTCCTTGACAGCCCAGCGGACCTGCGCCTGCAAGCCGCGTCGCCGTCCGTTCTCGCCGCGAAAGCCAAGCGCCCAGGCGAACTGATCGGCAGTTGGCTGTGGATCGCCGATCAGTCCGCTCTGAAGTTCGATCAGCGCCAGAATGATCTTCGGGTTGACGCCATAGTAGATAGCCTGGCCGGTCAACGCCTCGGCAAAGGTATGCTGGCGGTCGCCGACCGGCATGACGATCCCTTTCAAAGGCCCGGGTTGGCCATCGAGGAACGCCTGGATCTGAAGCGCATAGAAGCCAGGTTCATACGTCAGCCGCTGGTCGTCGAAGAGCGCCGCCGGCGCAGGCGTCGGAACCGGCAGCGGCGCTTCCGGCGTTGCCGATAGCGTCGGGGAGGGTGTGGGAAGAGAGGGCTGGGAAGTCGCTGCACTGACCGGCGGGCGCGTCGGCAACGCTTCCACCTGCGGCGTTGGCGCAGGCGGCGGTGCAGCGCAGGCGACCAGCGCCAGCACGATCAGAACATATGTCAGTCGATGAAGGATCACAAAACAGACGCTCTCAATGGTTATCCATACGAAACGGCGCAATCGACGCACCTGCTGCCGCGCGCCCACGGCAGGGCGCCTCTACAGTGCGTCTCTCGCGGCCATCGCCTGCGCCCTCGGGATTATACCCGATTATGTCTTCCCCACTGCCAGCATATAGACCGCCGCTTCGTTCTCGCCGTCTACGCCGAGCATCGCGTTGACCTCGTCGTCCAGGAAGGCGCCGACGGCGCATACTCCCATGCCGAGCGATGTCGCCACGAGATAGAGGTTCTGCGCCAGGTGTCCTGCTTCGAGCAGCGCATAGCGATAGGAGCGTTCCTGATAGCGCCAGCGCAGGCGTTGAAGAATGACCGTAAAGTAAACCACCAGATGACATGCGCCCAGAAACTCCTGCATCAACCCCTGGCGCACCGCCGCGCTGCGCATGTCGCCTTCGCGGAGCAGCGCAAGGGTGTGGTCGGCGACGCCGTAGTGGTAGACGCCAGAGCGTAGATCGCTTACCCGATGAACGGCCAGATACATCTCGATCGGGTAGAGTGCGCCGGCGGATGGTGCGGCGCGCAGCTTCACGCCGAACCGTTCGGCATTGATGCCGCCGGTGTAGAAGAGCAGCCGCGACAATTCCGCCAGCGTCAGCGGATCGTCCGTATAGGTGCGCACCGAACGCCGCTTCCGAATTGCCTCCTCGAGACCGGGTCCTGGTCGATCTTCCAGCGGCGGCAGGATGATGCGCGGTGCATCTGGATACGTTTTGTACAGCGGCGGCTGCGCGCCCCAGTTGGCGACTGCACCAAACAGATCGCGCATTCCTGGTTTGCTCCACTGATGATACGCGACGCCCAGATCCGTGCCGAACGGTATATCCGGGCGAGCGCGAAGCGAGCTGCGCCCAAGCGCCACTCCCGCCGATAGTCCAGCCAACGCGCCAAGAAAGCCGCGGCGCGTGTACAGTGCGTGCAGCATGCCCGGCGCATTGCGTCCGGCGGATGGGCGCCGAGAGGGCGCCGGTGTGGAAACGGGCGATCTGGCGCGGGAAGGCAGGCGCGGCGTGGCGGGGCGCATCAGGCGAAAGCGCAGATAGCGCGCCAGACGGGTCCAGTTCAGCGCCACGTGCGCAACCGCCAGGATCGCCATGACATACCCGGCATACGTATGATACACAAATCCCGTCAGGTCCCAAAGATCGGCAATGATGCCGGTGAGAATGGCAGCGGTAGCGGCGACGAGCAGCACAAGGCTCACTGCAACATTGACATCGTGGCGCAATCGTTTCATGGCGAAACCGCCTCCTTCCCGTGCGCGGTCATGTGTCCAATACTACTGGTGCACGTAGCAGGATTCCGGGTCGCTACGGGCTAAAGCCCTTGCTGAGGACGCAGTTCGACGGCGCTGACCGCACGCAGTTCGACGGCGCGTACCGCACGTGCAAGCCCCGCCGGGGCTGCTGATGCCAATGCGCAGTCTGCATCCACGACACGCCTGCCGGTGCGTGTTGACCGTTGCGCCTTGCCCAACGAATACCCGAACATCTTGTCTGATTGAACGCCCCTTGGTATTAGCAAGGGCTTTCGCTCGCAGCAGGACCCGTATTCTCCTCGACCCAGGCGCCATACGGCGCATACACATGCTCGATGGCAAAGGCATGGATCGCCGGCAATTCATACGAGTGCAACGCGCGGATCGCCTCTTCCACTTCCCGGTAGCGCGCAGCGGTCGTCTTGAGCAGCACACGAAACTCTGGGTCGTGGTGAATGTCGCCCTTCCAGCGGTAGACGCTCTCGATCTGCGAAATCTGCGCACAGGCTGCCAGCCGGCGCTCGACCAGGGCAGTTGCGATTTTCTGCGCCTCTTCAATGCTGCCGACGGTTGTGATCACAGCAATCAGGTTCATAGCGTCTCCTTGCGGTCTATCTTCCAGTATGACCACCAGTGGTACGCTTCCATTGTACAGCGCACCGTGCGAGGGCGGGGGAGAGCACACTTCTCTCAGGAACGCGGGCGTCTCGCCCGCCAGGGGAGAACACCCTCACACGTGTCGATGTTGGGTGATCCCCACGTCGCATCAATCGTCTGGGCATCAGAATACCGGTACGGGTGAGGCGCCGTCTCGTCGCAATTCCTCTCGTGGCTCAACAACGCGACACCTGAAAGGAAGGGGGCAGGGGAACAAAGGGAATGGCTTCGCACCCGGTTGGCAGCGTCTGCAGAGTGATCACGCGCCAGCATGGAAGCACGCAGTGTTGGATGGCAACCCGGTGAAATAAGTGCTACCCCGCGTGTCGCGCGCGACCATCGCCTTCGCCCTCACGGGGCAGCGCCACTGTGATCGTCGTGCCGACGCCGACGGCGCTCGTCACGGTGATGCGCCCGCGCATTGCCTCGACCAGCCCTTTGGCGATGGCAAGCCCCAGCCCGGCGTTGCCGTTTTCTCGTCCACGCGCCGGATCGGCGCGGTAGAACCGGTCGAAGATGTGCGGCAGGTGCTCCGGCGCGATGCCGCTGCCGGTGTCGGCGACGGTGATCTGCACCGTGCGTCCCGCTGGCGTCGCCGAGAGGGTGATCCGCCCACCGGATGGGGTGTAGCGCAGCGCATTGTCGAGCGTAATCAACAGGACCTGCTGCAAGCGCTCAGCATCCGCCTGCACCGTGCCATCGGCAGTCTCGAGAACGACAGAGATGCCGCGTTGTTCTCCCAGCCGCGCAACCTGGCGCTGCACCTTGCTCAGCAGTTCCGCCAGATTGACCGGCTCTATCGTCAAGTTGAGCTGCCCGCTGTCCAGGCGGGTGAGGGTCAGCAGATCATCGACCAGGCGGCGCATGTGGTCACTCTCCGCCAGAATGTCACCCAGCAGTTCGTGCTGATCCGCCGCGTCAGGCGGCGTTTCGCGCAGGGCAACCTCAGCGCTGGCGCGAATCAGCGTGAGCGGCGCGCGCAGTTCGTGACTGGCGCTGGCAATGAAGCGTTGCTGCCGCTCCCACGCCTCCTGCGCCGGGCGCAACGCGCGCCCCGCCAGCCACCAGCTTGCCGCACCGACCAGCGCCATGCTGAAGGCGCCCAGACCGATCAGCCCCACCGTCAACTGGTTCAATACCTGCTCCTGATCGCTCAATTCGCGTGCCAGTTGCAACGCCGCCGGTCCATTAGAACGGGTAAGGCGATAGGTCAACAAACGCACCCGCCGACCATCGCTCATTGTGATCGTGCGCAGGTCGCTCCCTGTTGCCAGCGCCGCTTGCAGCGCGTCGCGGTCGGGAGACAGCGGCAGATCGAGATTGTTGGGATTGAAGAGCAATCGCCCTGAAGCGTCCAGCGGCAAAACCATGATCGCCGCCAGCTCCGCCGCATCGACCGGCGTCGTCAGGTCACGAGGAAGTTCCTCTTCATCGTCGCTGCGTCGGGGTTTCTCTTCGTCGTTCCGCCGTTCAACCTGCGGATTGGACGGGACGAACGGAAGAGGGGCAATCTCTCCGCGGATCACCGACCAGTCGCGGTCGGCAGTAACCAGATCGGGGGGGAGCGGTGCGCCGAGTGCGTGAAACTCGTGCGCCATCTTGTGCCGCAGCGCCAGGTCGGTGACGTCTGAGAAGTAGCGCGCCACCACCAGGTAGGCGCCGCTGCCGATCAGGACCACAAAGATGAGCGCTGCCAGCGCATACAGCAGCGACAATCGCAACCGCAGACCGCTAAACACGGCTTGCCTCCAATCGATACCCCACGCCGCGCACCGTCACAATCGGGTCGCGCTCGCCGGGGGCATTCAGTTTACGCCGCAGATACGAGATATAGACATCGACCATCTGTGGTTGAACGTCATGCTCGTAGGACCAGGCATAATCCAGAATCTGCTGGCGCGACAACGCCTGCCCCGCGTTGCGCATGAGATATTCGAGCAGGTTCCATTCCGTTGGGGTGAGATCGAGCGGGCGTGTGCCGCGCCGCGCCGTATGATGCCGCAGATCGAGCACCAGATCGCCGATGCGCAGTTCGTTGCTGTCGTCCGGTTGCAACGTGAAACGCCGTCCAAGCGCCCGCACCCGCGCCAGCAGTTCCTCGAATGCAAATGGCTTGACCAGATAATCGTCGGCGCCGCTGTCGAAGCCAACCAGCTTGTCTTCGATCTGACCGCGCGCCGTCAGGAGGAGCAGCGCAGTGGGCAATCGCGCCGCACGCACTGCGCGACAGATCGAGGGACCATCGCGCCCCGGCAGCATCCAGTCGATGATCGCCACCTCGTAGACGCCGTGCAGCGCTTGCTCCAAACCCGTTTCCCCGTCGTGGACGACGTCGACCTGATAGTGTTCGTCGCGCAACACCCGCGCAATCAGCCGCGCTAGCCGTTGATCGTCTTCTATCAGCAGAATTTTCATCGCATCACCTCAACCACGATCAGCATAGCGCAAAAAGATTGGAAAAAGATTGGAATACGAACCGGCTGATTCCAAGAGAGTTCCAATCTACCGGCGCTATAACAGATGCAGACGACAGCGCTCGTCCGAGCATATCATCAGAAAAGGAAGAGCAAGGAGCATTGAACATGAAACAGTCAACCCTTCTGGGCATTGCAGCAGCGTTGACCGCATTCGTTCTGGTTTTGGTTGGCGCACTTGCCGGACAATTGACGCAGACAAGCGCAGTGGCGACCCCAACCGCTGTTGAAGCGACCGCAGCGCCAACCGATACGGCTGTTGCGCTCGATCCCGCAGTGGAAGCGATCATCCGCGAGCGGGAGACAGCCTACCAGCAGGCGCTGACCGAAGCCAATCGGCAGATTGCCGAGGCAAACCGGCGGCTGGAAGAGGCAAATCGGCAGATTGCGCAGCAGGCAGCGCCTCAGGCGGCAGCGCCTCAGGCGGCAGCATCTCAGGCGGCAGCGCCTCAGGCGGCAGCGCCTCAGCAGAGCGCGCCGACATACCCCGTTTCGGCGGAGCAGGCGCAGGCGATTGCGCAGAATCTGGCGCAGGGCGCTACGCTGATCAAACCGGCGGAACTGGTGCTCTATCAGGGTGCGCCAACATATGAGGTCATCTTTGATATGGGCGCCGTTTATGTTGATGCCTGGAATGGAACGGTGCTTGCCAATACGATTGTGCAGCCTGTGGCGCTTCCGGCGCAGCAGGTCAGCGCTGAACAGGCGGCTCAGATCGCCATCGCCTATCGCGGCGGCGGACAGGTGCGCAAAATCGAGCGTGAGAATGAGCGTGGCATTGATGTCTACGAAGTGAAGTTCACCGATGGCGCAAAAGTGTATGTTGCCGTATCGGATGGTGCAGTGGTCTATGCCCGACTGGACAAGGCAAAGAAAGACGATGATTGGAACGAACAGCAGTCCGATCAAACGGGCAAGGATCGCAACGACGATCACGACGAGAAAGACGACTGACAATGATCGTGCCGCCTGTGCTGAGCAGGCGTTGGTGACAGACAGGGTGCGCCGTTTCTCGGAAGATTGACGTGCTACAGCTGTTCTCGCCACCCTGTCTTCCCATACCTGTCGCGCGTTGAGTGTTGGCTGAGCCTGTCGAAGCCAACGCCAGACACCGTAGAGGCGTTGTACCTCGCGCGTTCAGCGTTGGCTGAGCCTGTCGAAGCGAACGCCCATGCATTCAGCGCGTCCTGGCGGCTAACGTGGGCTGAGCCTGTCGAAGCCAACGCTGGACGCAAGACGGTCAACACGGGTAATTATGGTGCAACATCTGTTTGATCGCTTTATCAGACTATCAACATATCGTCATACAAAGCGTTATCACGAGGTCACGACATGAAACAACGCAGCACACCCGCGCGCACACCGGTACAAACGCTCAAACTGGTTATCAGCGCCGCATCGATTGCGGCGACGCTTGCCGGATGGTCGCTGCTGGCAACACAAAACATCCCGGTCATCACGCAGACTGAACCGTTTCCAGAGGCGGCGCTGGCAGTCACACCACCGCCAGCAGCAGTTGCGCCGCCTCCAGCATGGTTGAGTGAGCCGCCGGTCATCCCGACGCTGCCACCGCTGATTGCGGTTGTGCAACCGCCAGAATCGGCGGGC
Organism: Roseiflexus sp.; assembly: GCF_057785375.1. Classification (NCBI taxonomy): domain Bacteria; kingdom Bacillati; phylum Chloroflexota; class Chloroflexia; order Chloroflexales; family Roseiflexaceae; genus Roseiflexus; species Roseiflexus sp. The sequence continues at coordinate 182,454 of NZ_JBYNRX010000080.1, read as the reverse complement.
GTTCAGTCGGTTCCTCCAGCAGCAGTTGACGCTCAGCCGGTTGCTCCGGCAGCGCCTGCTCCGGTCGTCGTTGCCAATCCGCCAGCATTGCGCGAAGTCAATGCGCCGGTGACCGTCAATCCGCCTGTTCAGGCGCAGCGACCGGCGCCAGTCGTCGTCACGCGGTCGTCGCGGTAGAGGAGGGTCTCGTGCAGTCCATCGCCTTCCGTGCCATGGGGTGCCAGATGCACGCCTTTCTCGACAGCAACACCGATGCGGCAGCGACGACTCTTCGCGCGGTTCCGCACTGGTTCGCCGAATGGGAGCGCACGCTGAGCCGCTTTCGCAGCGATAGCGAACTATCGGCGCTCAATGAGCGCGCTGGCGAAGGATGGATGCCGGTAAGCCGCACGCTATGGGACGTGGTGAACGATGCGATCACGGCGGCGCGTCTCAGTGATGGTCTGGTGACGCCAGGCGTGTTGACGGCGCTGGAGGCGACCGGCTATGACCGGGATTTCGCGCAGATCGCCGATGGCGTTCCGGCGCGGGTTCAGACCGTCCCGCCCCGCTCTGGCGACTGGCGCGCCATCCGGCTCGACCCGCAGCGGCGCGCAGTGGCGTTGCCGCCAGGGATGCGCCTCGATCTGGCAGGCGTCGCCAAAGGATGGGCGGCAACCAGAGCGGCGCAGCGGCTGGCGGCGCACGGGCCGGCGCTCGTCGATGCTGGCGGCGACATCGCCGTGCGCGGCGCGCGCGCCGATGGAGTGCCGTGGACGGTTGGCATCGCCAACCCGTTTCAGCCGGATGAATCGCTCGATGTCGTGCTGCTGCGGGATGGCGGCATTGCGACATCGGGGCGCGATGTGCGACGCTGGCGGCAAGGAGGCGTCGAACGGCATCACATCATCGATCCGCGCACCGGTGCGCCGGCAACGACCGATGTGCTTGCGGCGACGATCATTGCGCCTTCTCTGCTCGAGGCGGAAGTTGCTGCAAAAGTGGTCATCATTCTGGGGAGCGCAGCCGGGATGGCGTGGCTCGACGTTCGCCCATGGCTTGCCGGTCTGATCGTTACCGAAACACACGACGTTCTACGAACAACAACGCTCGAACAGTTCCGCTGGCGCGAGTCAGCAGCGATGGAGGGTATCTATGAGTGACGAGAAAGCCGCGCGGCTGGCTGCCATCCGCGTCGCTAATGCTGCAAAACGTGCGATGACGGCGCAATCGTCCGTGATCGCAGAGCGCACGACGGCGCCTGTCGGTGAAATGACCCAGGCTGCGCCTGTCGAACGTAGCGCACCTGTGGCGGGAACGCCTGCCGCAGTCAAAGGCGCGCCGTTACGCCCACAGCACGCGCCCGAAACCGACGCATTCGCCGACATGCCGCCGGCTATGGCGTTTCAGACCTTTATCGGCATTATGCTGGCAGCCATTCTTGGCGCATTTGCAGCAATCGTGGCGTTGCCCGCCTGGTTGCCTGGTTTGAGCACATCGCTGCTCGGCGCAGAACCAAAGGCGTACTGGTATCTGTCGCGCAGCAGCGCATTTGTCGCATACATCCTGTTATGCCTCTCGATGGTTTTCGGGTTGTTGATGACCAACAAACTGGCGCGCCTCTGGCCCGGCGGACCAACTGCCTTCGATCTGCATCAGCACGCCAGTCTGCTCGGTCTGGCATTCGCCCTGTTTCATGCCCTGATCCTCCTCGGCGACCGCTACGTGCAGGCGACGCTCTTTCAGGTGCTGGCGCCGTTTCAGTATGCCGGTTATGAGCCGCTGTGGGTGGGGTTGGGACAGGTCGGATTCTACGGGCTGGCGCTGGTTGGTTTGAGTTTCTACGTCAAAGACCGGATCGGGCGGCGCGCATGGCGACTGATCCATTTCCTCAGTTTCGCCGTCTTCGCGCTGGCGTTGCTGCATGGCATTTGGAGCGGCAGCGACAGCCAGAGTGATCTGGCGCGCGCGATCTACTGGACAAGTGGCGGCAGCGTTCTGTTTTTGACCGTCTACCGCGTGCTTGTGGCGCGGATGGGGAAGCGGTTGAAGGTTGAAGGTTGAAGGTGGCGGATGTGACGGTCACTGCTGAGCGGCTGGCGGTACGCGCCGGTCTTTGGCGGCGGCGGGGGGTGGCGGCGAGGGGAGGTGGCGGATGTGACGGTCACTGCGGGGGGCTGCCAGGCTCGCCGGTTTTTGGCGGATGTGACCGTCACTGCTGAGCGGCTGGCGGTACGCGCCGGTCTTTGGCGGCGGCGGAGGGTGGCGGCGGCGGCGAGGGGAGGTGGCGGATGTGACGGTCACTGCGGAGGGAGGGCTGCCAGGCTCGCCGGTTTTTGGCGGATGTGACGGTCACTGCTGAGCGGCTGGCGGTACGCGCCGGTCTTTGGCGGCGGCGGAGGGTGGCGGCGAGGGGAGGTGGCGGATGTGACGGTCACTGCGGGGCTGCATGAAAACAGCACTCCTAACCCCTAAACCATAACTTGTAACGAAAGGAACACACTAATGACGACCTATGCTCAACCCAGAACAGCTTCTTTCAATCCACGTCGAGTCGCCATCGGCGTACTGGCAGGCGTGATGGGTCTCTTACTGCTCATCCAGTTCATTCCGTATGGGCGCGAGCATACAAACCCGCCGGTTATCGCCGAACCGACGTGGGACAGTCCGCAGACGCGCGCACTTTTCTTCCGCGCCTGCGCCGACTGTCACAGCAACGAGACGAAATGGCCCTGGTACAGCAATATCGCCCCTGCCTCGTGGCTGATCACCCGCGATGTTGTGCAAGGACGTGAGGAGTTCAACGTCTCCGAATGGGGACGACCGGATAATGAGGGGGATGATGCAGCGAAACTCGTGCAGAACGGCGAAATGCCACCCTGGTTCTACCTGCCGCTTCATCCCGAAGCCAATCTTTCGCCAGTTGAACGGCAGCAACTGATCAACGGTCTACTGGCGACGTTCGGCGGGGAGGGGGAAGGGGACGGCGACAGGTGATTGAGCAGGGTATATGCTGCAACGCACGTGTTATCAGTATTGTTGTCGAATCATGGGCCGTGCATACATAATCTGACACAGTATAAGCGGCTTTGCAGCCAGTATTTTTCCGCCTCCGTGTGTTGGGCAGGCGAAGGCATTAACTTCACCTGCCCGACCGCACGTCACATGGCGATTTTTCGGATAAACTCTCATGAGAGTGGAAGAGAACGATATGAAACTCAAAGTCATCGTTCATGGAGCCGAAGAGGGCGGCCATTGGGCGGGAGCGCTGTCGCTGCCTGGATGTGTCACGCAAGGTGAAACTTTCGAAGAGTTACCGCAGAATCTGTACGAGGCAATCGAAGGATGGTTCGACGTTGAGCCGGTGGTCCTGCCAGATGACGCAAAGGCGCGCATCGTGGACATCGCCATATGAAGCGGGTCTCCGGCAAGGAATTTATCTGCGTGCTTAAGCGGCATGGCTGGACATTACTGCGGGTTCGAGGCGGTCATCATATCTACGGAAAACCCGAGAATCCTGTGCGTATCTCGCGCCAGTGCATGGAAATCAACCGCTCATGACCGGCTTACTTCAGCACCTGCTCAAACTGACGGAACTGACCGAAGACGATTTGTAGTCAATGTCACCCAAACCGCAGTTGCGTCTGCCCGACCTGCAACACATCGCCACGGCGCACCGGCGTTGGCTGAGTGATGCGGATGCCGTTGAGATAAGTGCCGTGGCTGCTGCCGGCATCCTCCACCGTCACCTGGCGTCCATTGTTGCGAATGATGGCGTGACGGCGGGAAACGCTGCCATCGCCGAGCAGGACGATCTGGCATTCTTCGCTGCGCCCGATGACCAGTTCGGCGCCACTGAGGGCGTAGGTGCGCGGTTGCGCCGCGCCTGCAACGACCGCCAGCGTCCCCCACGCGCCTGCCGGTGCGGGTTGAGGCGTGGGAACCGACTGCGGCGGCGTGGGTTGATACGGCTGCGGCGGCGTGGAGGGAGGTGGCGGCACATACACCGGCACGGGAGCGGGTGCTGGCGCAGGGCGCGGCGCTCGTCGGCGGCCTGCGCCGATGAGCGCAATTGTTGCAAGCGCCAGCGCCAGGATGATGCCACAGGCGCAGAGCGCCAGCAGACCGAGCGCCGTCTCGTTGCGTGGCGCCGATGGAGGCGGTGGCGGCTGTGGCGCCTGCTCGGCGGGAGGACCGCCAAATGACTTGCAGGCGTCGATCCGGCCCGTTCCCATCTCAAAGCGTGGATTCAAATCACGAATATCGGTCGCATTGGAGCGAATGGTCTCTGCAACCTGACTCGCGCTCCAATCGGGGTTCGCCGAAAAGAGCAGCGCCGCCAGCGCCGCCACATACGGCGTCGCCTGCGACGTGCCGCTCATATAGTCGTAATCGCGACGAAACCGCTCATCGCGTGGCACCTGATCGCTGGTCAGAAACACCTCGTAGGTCGGCATAGTGGAGAGGATATTGACCCCTGGCGCGCTCACGGCGATCCACGGACCGGAGTTTGAGAAGGGCGCTTTGCGATCCCGCTGATCGGTCGCGGCCACCACCAGCACGTCGGGGTTGTCCACCGCAATCGCGTTAGGCAGCGGCACAGCGTCATTGCCGGCGGCAACGACCACCAGCGCCCCCTGTTGCTGAGCGTACACAATCGCGTCATTCACCAGCGCCGACGGCTCATCGGCGTTGAGCGTGAGGGTGGCACCAAGGCTGAGGTTGATCACCTTTGCTCCCTGGTCGGCGGCGAAGCGAATGCCACGGGCAATCGAGCGATCCGAACCTTTGCCGCGTGCATTCATCACCCGCACCGGCAGGATCGTCACATTGGGCGCCAGCCCGGCGATCCCTTCGTTGTTGTCGAGAATGGCGGCGATAATGCCTGCAACATGCGTCCCGTGACCATTTTCATCGCGCGGGTCGTCATCGTTATCGACGAAATCACGCCCATCGGTGCGCAGGCGCGCCGCCAGATCGGGATGAGTCGGGTCAATGCCGCTATCCACCACGGCAACGATGACCTCTGCGCTGCCCGTGGTTCGTTCCCAGGCGCACATTGCGCCAACTTTGCGCAATGCCCACTGTTCGTCGAAACGGGGGTCCGTCGGCGACGCGGAGGTCACAAGCAGTGTGATCGCCAGAGCGAGCAGGATGCGCAGCGACATCATCTTCTACTGCTGTTCCAGTTCCGGCAATTGCAGGCTGCGCAGGTACCATGTACCTTCCAGCAGCACCAGTTCGAAGATCGTATCGAAAGGACGTTCACCCGAATATGCGGAGCCGTAATCGACAGCGTAGCGCACCATGCCGGTCAAGCGAACGCGCGCAATCGAGCCATTGTTGTCGAGCAGCGTATAGGTCTCATTGTTGAACTGCAGGTCGGTGATATATTCCATGTACGAGCGCAGTTCCGGGCTGATCTGCCGCTTAAGATCGGTCGGTTCGACGTAGGAGAGCATCCGTGAGACATCGCGCGCTTCGGTGGCGGCAACAAAGTTTTGCACCGTCTGCACCGGTCGCGGGTCGCTCATCGGGTCGGGAGGGCGGGTAAACCACCAGAGCGCGACCCCTGCAATCGCCAGTGCTGCGACGCCAGCGCCAATCATCGTCCAGCGCGATGTGCGGCGTGGCGCTGGCGGCGGTTCTGGCAGCGGCGGCAACGGAACGGTATCGACTTTTTTCTGCGCTGAGGTTTGTTCCTGCGTCATAAGGTCTGTGGTGCGTTGCGTCGATGGACGGGCAACCAGGCGCCGCGCCGTTGAAACTCGTACTCGCCAAGCGGCTCGAACCGTCCGCTCGTTTCGACATACCGGCGCATGCTGATGTGAATGGTCGCCTCTTCGATAGTCAGAACGTTGTAGGCATTTTTGCCGCATTCGCCTTCCCGAATGCGCCACGACGCACTGGTGCCGCTCTGGCAGATGATGAAGCGTTTTGCATTGCCCGCGACGCCGACATACGACACATGGTGATGCCCGCAGAGCATCACGTCCATGCCGCTCTGCTCGAGCATCTGCGTGACTTCGGCGGCATTGCGCACGATGCTGCGCTTCTCGCACCCCGGCGGTCGCACGACGCCGTGGTGCAGCACTGCGATCTTGCAGACATCGTCCGGGTAGCGGGCGAAGAGTTGCGCCATGGTGCGCTGTTGCTCGCGTGACACATACCCGCCGTCGATCGTCCAGCCATAGGCGCTGTTGCCGCCAATAACGACGAGGCCGGGACGCTCGAATACCGGGTTGAGATCGGTCGAAATATGGCGCCGATAGCGATCCAGTGGGCGAAAGAGGCGTTCCACAAGGTGAAACAAGGGAACATCATGATTGCCCGGCACGATCAGGCGCGGCTCGGGCAATTGCCGGAGATACTGAATGATTGCTTCCCACTGCGCCACAAAATCGGCGCGCTGCACCAGGTCGCCGGAGATGACCAGCAGATCGGGGCGCAGATCGTGCGCTTCGCGGGCAAGCCGCTCGGCGACACGCGGATGAAACGTGCGCCCGGCATGCAGGTCGGAAATGTGCATGAGAACAGAACGCACCAACGGCTACTCCGTGGCAGAGACGGATTTCGCAGCCCGTGCCTTTTCCAGCGCCACGCCGATGATCGCGCGGGCGATCAAGACCACTTCGACTGCCAGCGCCGTGATGAAGGTGTACTTCACAATGTAGACAAAGGTTTCCACAGGCGCCTCCCGCTTGTCTATCTCACATTGCCCTGTTGCGATTGTAGCACAAAATTGGTTGTTTGTGCCGGTGGTATAATTGCAAACCGTTAGCGTTTGGTGGTAAAGAGTTCATCCGAAGGCGACGAATGATTAATTACACAGCCTGGCTGCGCAGTTATGTCGGTCACCAACGCCTGCTCCAACTCGCGGCAAGCGCGTTCATCTGCAACGAACAGGGGCACGTGTTACTTGGTCAGCGTTCTGACGTCATGCTCTGGGCGCCGCCGTCCGGCGTGGTGCAGTTGGGAGAAACGCCGGCGCGCACCCTGGTGCGTGAAGTGCTCGAAGAGACCGGTCTGAACGTCGTTGTCGAGCGTCTGATCGGGCTGTATACCGGGCGCGAATTTGAATGGACCTACCCGAACGGCGATCAGGCGCAGATCGTCAGCGCCTTCTTCGCCTGCCGTGTGACCGGCGGCAGCCTCCAACCCGACCACGCTGAGTTTGTGTCGCTCGCCTATTACCCGCCGGACCGTCTGCCGCCGCTGATGCCGCGCTATGTGCGTATGCTGCGTGATGCGTTTATGGGGCGCATTGAAGCAGTGTTCGATTAGTGATGAAACGTCTCGCTTATGCCTCGCCGGTCAACCCGGCTCCTTCGGGCATTTCGGACTACAGCGAGGAACTGTTGCCATACCTCGGCATGTATGCCGACGTCACTCTCTACGTCGAGGACAGGCTACGCCCGACGAATCCGTATCTGGCGCAGCACGTCGAGATCCGTCCGGTCAGCCGGCTCGAACGGGATCATCGCCGCCGTCCGTTCGATGCGATCATCTACCATATGGGCAACAGCCCGGCGCATCTGGGGATCTGGCGCGCGTTGCAGCGCACCCCTGGCATCGTGGTGCTGCACGACTTTGTGCTGCACCATTTTATGCTTCAGGAGATCGTGGCGGTGCGCGGGCAGATCGACCGCTATCGCGCCGAGATGCGCCGCAGGTACGGCGATGAGGGCGCACATGTCGCGGAACTGATGCTGCGCGGGCGCTTTCCCGAAGCAGCCTTCGATTTTCCGTTCTGTGAAGATGTGCTCGAACGATCTACCGGCGTGCTGGCACATAGCCGCTATGTGCTGGATCGCGCAACGGCGCTTAAGCCGGGACTGGCGACGGCGCTCGTGCCGATGGGTGTGCCACCGCCGCCGCTCATTTCCCGTCACGAAGCGCGTGAGCGTCTTGGGCTGCCGCAGGATGCGCTCATTCTTGCGTCGTTCGGGCATGTCAATCCATATAAGCGCCTGGAACCGGCATTGCGCGCGCTGCGCGATCTGCGCGCCGTTCGTCCCGATGCGCACTACCTGCTCGTCGGCAGCATCTCGCCAAACTACGATGCGCGGAGTATTGTCGAACGGCTGGGATTGACCGAAGCCGTTACGATCACCGGCTATGTGCCGCGTTCGATCTTCGAAGATTATGTCGCTGCCGCCGACATCTGCCTGAATCTGCGCCATCCGACCGCAGGAGAGACGTCTGCGAGCCTGCTGCGGCTGCTCGGCGCCGGTCGTCCGACGCTGGTGACCGCCACCGGCGCGTTCACCGAACTGCCGCCGGGGGTGGCGGCGCAGGTTGACCCCGACGGATCGGAGAGCAACCTGATCCTGGCGTACTGCCGTCTGCTGGCGGAGCGTCCTGACGTGGCGGCGGCGATAGGCGCGGCGGCGCGGGAGTATGTTGCGCGCCGCCATACACTCGAAGGCGCGGCGCGCGCATACGTCGAGTTTCTGGCGCGTCACTGCGGCTGGGGCGACATACGACCGTTGCGCGCAACGCCGTTGTGGGATGTGGGAGCCGGACTGACCGCAGCTACGCCTCCTCGTGCAGCGTTATCGGTGCAGCACAGCGAAGCGCCCCGCGCGCCCGCGCCGCCGCCGTCGCCGCCGGTGCAGGCGGTTGCGGCAGCGCTGGTCGAACTGGGAATGACCGGGGACGATCGCAATGTGCTGGAGGCGGCGGCGCGGGCGCTGGCGGAGATTGGGTTCGGGCGCGAATAGTCCGGCGGCAGACGCCGGCGGCTCAAGCCGCGGTCTGTGGTTGCGAAGCCTGCCTCCGCAGGCTACATCCGGTTCTATAGCAGCCGTCCCCGGACATACGTCGAAGGTCACATATCAGCGATTCCTGTGCTACACTACCATCAACATCCGCCAACCCCCCTTTCGCCTGCTGTGGGAGAAGGGGAGCAAGGGTGATGAAGGGAAAACAGGCATCGGGACGCGGGAAGAGACGCGGTGACGGATCGCCCCGACGCCCCCGTGGTCGCCCGCAGGGAACGACGATGACCGTAACAGCAGCCGTTCAACCAATGTGGATCGCAATTGCGAACCAGATTACAGATATTGACCTCACGGCGCTTCAGGGAACGTGGAGCGTCGCGCAGTATCTTGCCCTGACCGCGCACACGAACCGCCTGATCGAATACACCGATGGGGTCATCGAGGTATTGCCGATGCCGACCGAGAAACACCAGGCGATGCTCGAAGCATTGTTCCTCGCGCTTCGAGCGTATGTCGAGCGCCATGGAGGCAAGGTGCGGTTCGCGCCGCTGCGTCTCGAAATCCGTCCGGGAAAGTTCCGCGAACCCGATCTGCTGCTCCTCCTGCGCAGCGATGACCCGCGCCGGCAGAACGACTACTGGCGCGGCGCGGACCTGGTGGCGGAAATCGTCAGCGCCGACAACCCGGCGCGTGACCTGGAAGAGAAGCCGCGCGACTACGCCGAAGCGGACATCCCGGAGTACTGGATCGTCAATCCGCTCGATGAAACAATCACAGTGCTGACCCTCGCCGGTGATGCGTATGCGCCGTATGGCGTCTTCCGGCGCGGCGATGCGGCGCGTTCGCGCCTGCTCGACGGCTTTGCCGTGCGGGTGGATGAGGTGTTTGATGCGTGAATAGTACACGTATGTGGATGTAATATCATAGACTCGGGATGTGTCTTTCACCGGCAGGCGGGCGCGCCCTGCCTTGGGTGCAGAGACGCTGCGGGGCTGAAGCCCTGGCTGAGATCGTGAAAGCCCCGCTGGGGCTTCCATGTCCTGAGCGAGGGCTTTAGCCCGCTCACCGCGTCAGCGCCACTTTGACCACCGCCTGCCCGCTGATGGTGACATGCGCAGTGTGCGCCACGGAACGTCCATCGACGGTTGGCACGTGATCGCGGGCGCTGAAGGTCAGGTCGCGTTCGGGATCGCTCTTGCGCTGGCGGCGCGGGTTGAACTGAGCAGTGATGCGCAGCGGCAGCACTGCGCCGCGCGGCAGCACCCGGCGCAACACGGCGCGAGCGCGCTGCAATGCATCGCGCGGCGCTTCCGCCTCGTCGAGCACCACACGGGCGCGCGGCTTTGGCATCCGCTCAAGCGCCACAATCGTGCGATCAAACTGCCAGGGTTTTGGTTCAAGGTCCGCATCGTAGAGCGCGCCCCACGGGTCGCCGAGCAGCACGAATTCGATCAGCGTCTTGATGTCCACATCGTCGAGGAACCCCTGACGGCGGTACATCTCCTGCGCAAAGTCGAGCCGCGCCTGGTGAAGGGCGCGGCCAATCGGCTCACCACGCGCCAGATGCTTCATCATATGGTGAAACAGGAGGTCGGCGCCGATCAGAGGGTCGGTCATTGTCCCATAGGCGTTGACCGTCGCGCCGACGACGGCGAGCGCGCCATGCGCCAGTGCGCGCAGCGGAATGGATGTATCCACCGTGCGCCCGATAAGTTCCGCGCCGTAGCACGCTTCACTCAGGATCAACGCGCCATCGGCTACGTCGGTGTCAATCTGATCGGGACGTAGCGCTACCGGCAATTGTGTCGCCGCGCCGGGCCAGACGGCGTCGGGTTGCCCGTAGAAGTTGGGAAGCCCGGCGGCGCCGTGAAGGTTGAGGTAGAGTAAGCGCCGGTTGCGCAGCGCATGCAGATCGAGCGTTTCGGCAAGGTGCGGCGGGCTTGAGGTGAGCGGCGCGTCTGCCGTTAGTGCGTCGAGCACGGCGCGTGACACCTCTTGCCAGATTTCGGCGCAGTACCCGGCGCTCCAGATGTCCAATTCGGGCGCAGCGGACGCCCGATGCCGACCGAGAAACTGGCGCGATCGGCGCGCCTGAGGGCGACTGCCGTAGTGATATGCCGTCATCCGGTCGAGCTGGGCGAATAGCAGCGACGGATCGCTGGAATTGCCATCGGGAAGGCGCGCAACCATGCGTTGCGGCGCGACATATGCCGGGTCGTCGGTGGCATAGGGGTTGTCGGAGAGAACCACAACATCGTCATCGGGCAGCGGATTGGGCAGGCGATGGAAGGGCACGATCTCATCGCCGCCGACCAGCAACGCTGCTCCCAGCGTTCGTCCGCGCGCGGAGAGCGCACCGGCGAGGGTGCGCAGTATGTCGCGCAGCGTCCCTGCCTCAGCGGGCGCCGGCGCGGCGGCAATCCCCTCATCGAGTCGCAGGGAGGCTTCATCATCACAGTAGCAGATATGCGTCATCACGCCACGCCGTCGCAGCGCCATTGCGTACTGCTGTAACCGCCGATCCAGTGCGGTAAACCCATCCGCGCCGAAACGCCGCTGCAACGCGGTGCGTGATGACAGCACCACCTGGGTGAAGGCGTGACCATCGGCATACGGCAGCAGCGGCTTCGGCGCTGTACCGGCGTCGATCAGGCGTTGGCGCACCCGTTCCGTTGTAGCGATAAAGTTTTTGACCTCTGGATCGGCGGCGCCCTCTGGTTGCACGATGCGGCGATGACCGACTGGCGGGTGTGGTGCAGTGGCCTGTCTGTCGCTCTCTTCTGTTGCAAGAGTCGGCGGGGCGCTCGTTTCCGGGAGACGTTTTGGCGCCGCCATTGGCTGAGTGGCGTGTGTGTGACCGTTGGATGTCGAAGGCGGCACACGCTGCACAGCAGGCGAGTCCAGATACGGCAGCACGGGATCGAACTCTTCACTCCAGCGCACGGCGAGAGGCGGCGGCAGCGTCCAGGGAGGAGACTCGGGAGCAAAGAAGCGGCGTGTCAGGCGCCCGTCGGGGTCATACTCCGCGCAGCGTCGTTGTGCCGCAGCGTCATGCTCGTAAAGCGCAGCGCGCACGAGCAGCGCCGGTAGATGTCCCGTGTCCGATGCTGCGCGTTGCGAAAACGCGTGCCGGGCGCCGGTCAGATCGCCGCTGCGGCGCAGCGCTTCGACGTAGTAGAGGCGCAGGTCGTCGCGGCGCGGGGAGCGAGCGAGCGCTGCTGCCAGTTCCGCAACCGCCACTTCGGCAAGACCGCGTCGCAGGTACTCGATCCCCTTCCCGGCAGAGGATGGTTCGGGAGCGATGCCCGGCGCAAGCGCTGCGTTTCCGAGCGGATCGTGCAGCACAGCGCGACTCAACGCCGCCGCCGCCGCCTTTGTCTGACCGGTGCGCGCCAGCGCGCCCGCCAGCCCTGCCCAGGCAACCGCATCGAGTAGGTTCAGGCGCAGCGCGCGCCGGAAATAATCCACCGCGACAGCGGCGTTTCCGGCGTCGAGCAACGCCTGTCCCAGCCAGACCTGGGGCGTAATCGCTTCGGGAACGACGCGCCGGAGCGCGTGCGCCGCGCGCCAGGCAGCGCCAGGATCGCCCAGGCGCAGCGCCAGTTCAATGGCGCGCACCAGATGCGGCAATTCGATGGTCTCCAACGAAGACGCGGCAGTAGTCATAGCAGAACGTTTCCTTTTCGATGAACGTTTTTCTGGATCTTCATCAGCTCACAGCCTCTTCATCTTCATCAGAGCGCGTCACATAGCCCAGTCCGGCGGCGGATCGGGTTCCGGGTCGGGAGGATGCGGGTTGGGAAAAGGGACCTCGTACATTTTCAGAAGCATGGTGTACCTCCTTGTTGTCGATGACAAAGGAAACCGACTAGGCGGCATCGCTTTCGCCGCGTAAATGTTGCGCGACAAATGCCAGCGGTCCGAGGGTGCTCAGTTCGATCACCGCCTCGCTGTAGCCGGGACGGAGCTTGACTGCGCGGCGGAACCGTTCGATGGCCCGGCTGTACTGTTTCAGCCGACGATGCGCGCGCCCGGCGAAGAAGTGATAGCGCGCTTCGTCGGGGCGCTGCGCGATGGCTCGTTCGAAGGCGTTCAACGCTTCGTGAGGCAAACCGACGGTCAACGCCATTTCACCGTAGCGCGCCAGCACTTCAGGATCGGACGGCGCTTGTTGCAGTGCGCGTTCGAGCGCCTGGCGCGCTTCTTCAAAGCGCCGCAAATGCGCCAGCGCTTCCGCAAGTTGAATCTGGAGCGCCGGATCGTTGGGGCGCAGTTCTGCGGCGCGCTGACTGTGGATCAGTGCGGCGCGGCTATCGTTTTCCGACGCGAAGAGTCGCGCGATGGCCGCATGCGCGTCCGCCGAGCCAGGATCGAGTGCCAGGGCGCGTTCGAGCAACTCGCGAGCGGCATCCGGGTTGCCCAGTTCGAGGTGAGCGCGCCCCAGTTGCCAGCAGTACCTGGCGTTCTGCGGGTCGCGCTCGAGTGCGCGCTCGTAGTGCCATGCGGCGCGCTCGATTTCGCCCTGCGCTTGCTGAAGCGCGCCGGCAGCGGCGTGTAACGCGGGATGGTCGCTAAACCGCAGCAGCGCCCGCTCAACGGTTTCCTGCGCCGCGTCATGCTCGTGACGCTCGAGCAACCCTTCGACCAGCCCCATCCAGTGGCGCGGCTCGTCGGGCGCGAGTTGCACGGCGGCGGCATAATGTTCGATTGCTGCCGGATCACGCTGCTGGCGGAGCAGTTCCGCCAGTTCGTAGTGCCAGGCGCCCTGCTGCGGTTCGTGCTTCAGCGCTTGCTCAAAGACCTGGCGCGCCTCGTCGATGCGTCCCTGCTGCTGCAAGAGACGCGCCTGCGCATAACGATAGTCGGCATGGTCGGGCGCCAGGTGGACGGCACGCGCATAGGCGCTGCGCGCCGCGTCGAGCATTCCCATACGCTGGCAAATATCGCCCATATGCGCATGCCAGGCGGCAACGTCGGGTTTCAGGGTCAATGCGTTGATCAGAGCGGCGCGCGCTTCCTGGAGTCGTCCGCTGGCGGCGTAGAGCGTCGCAAGCAGGTAATGGTGCTCGCCTGCGGAGGAGTCGAGCCGGACAGCGCGTTGTGCAGCGGCAATTGCGCGTTCATGCCGCCCGGCGGCAGCGTATGCCTGGCTGAGCGCAGCCGCCGTTGGCGCGTGATCGGGGCGAAGGGCGGCTGCCTGCTCGATGGCGTCAATCGCCGCCTGGGGATCATTCACCGCCAGGCAGGCGCGTCCAAGGAACAGGCGCGCCTGAGCATGCGACGGGTCGCTCGCCGCAGCGCTCAGTTCGGCGCGCGCAGCCGCAGCATTGCCGGAGTCGAGGAGAATGCGCCCCAACAGGTAACGATCTGATGGCAGTGCTGCATTGTGCGCAATCAGCGCCTCGAGATCGGCGCGCGCTTCGTCGAGGCGACCGACCAGATAGAGCGACAGCGCACGACTGCGCAGGATTGTTGTTCGTTCGATGCCGGCAGGCAGCGGGTAGACTCCCGACGTGACGCTGGCGGTTTGATTGTCAACCAGCGCGATTGCGCGTTCGAATGCTTCGACGGCGGGCGCGTGATCGGCGGATTGTTGCCCGGTCAGTCCGAGTTCGTACCACCAGCGCGCGCAGTGTGGATCGAGTGTGATCGCCTGCTGCAACGACCGCCGCGCAATGGTCAGCGCGGCGCGACGGCTGGACGGCGCCGTGCGCAATTCGTCTGGTTCGACGATGGTTGCGATCATCGAACGATGCGCGATGCCGAGATAGCCGTGATGCGCCGCCCGGTCGGGCGCCGACGCAACCGCAGCCGCAAGCGGAGCGACGGCAGCCGCCGGCTTTCCCTGTTCGAGGAGCGTCAGCCCAAGCAGAAATGCGGCAGGCGCCGACTCGGAGGCGAGTTCGTGGGCGCGGCGCAGCGCCTCAACCGCTTCGTCCATGGCGCCCTGTGCCCGCAATACCGTGCCAAGGACGCGCCAGTGGTCGGCGCAGTGCCCCTCCAGCGCAACGGCGAGTCGCGCGGCTTCGAGCGCGGCGGCGGGATCATCTGCGCTGCCGCTCGCGCCGGCGATCAATGCCTCGGCAAGACGGGCATGGGCGACGGCGTAGTCGGGGCGGCGGGCGATGGCAGTGCGCAACTGCGCGGCAGCAGCGACAGGCTCGCCCATCTGGAGCAGCACATCGCCAAGGCGGAAGCGCACCCCGGCGTGATCGGGCGCAGCGGCGACGGCGTGTTCGAGCGCTTTCCGAGCCGCAGGAAGATCGCCGAGCGCCAGGTGATCATCGGCGAGTTCTTCCCACCACTGCGCCGGGCTGTCATCATTCACCACGCTGCTGAGGTGTTCAATGGCTTCGGCGCGCCGATCACCGGCACGCAGCGTACATGCCAGCACGCGCCGGTACGGTGGACTATCGGGTTGCAGCGCCACTGCGCGTTGGGCGCTGTCGATCGCCTGGGATATGCGTCCGAGTGCAAGCAGCGTTTCAGCGAGCAGGACATAACTTTCAGCATCGCGTGGATCGCGTCGCAGCGCCTCGACGAGATCGGCGCGTGCGTCGTCGATCTGACCGATTGCGATGAGTGCGCGAGCACGAGCGCGACGCACTTCCGGCAGATCGGGGGCAGCGGCAACCGCATGATTGAGTTCTGCTAGGGCTTCGCCATACCAGTTGCGCTCCAGATGCACCAGTGCCAGTTCGACGCGCCAGGCGGCCGAGTCGGGGCGCAGGCGCAACGCTTGTTCGAGCGCTTCGGCTGCCGCCGGAAGATCGTCGAGCGCACGCAGACACATGCCGAGCGCGTAGTAGTCCTCGGCGGCGCCGGAACTGGCAACCGCGCGGCGCAGCGCGTTGAGCGCTCCTGAGTAGTCGCCGATGCGGTAGAGGAAACGCCCCAGACGTTGCTGCCAGTCGACGCGGTCGGGTTCGGCAGCGGCGGCGCTTTCCAGTTCGGCGACTGCCGCTGCAAGGTCGCCGGCGCCCTCCAGTGCATCGGCGAGCAGTGCGCGATACTCGCTGTTGCCCGGAGCGCGATCAACACACGCACGCGCGTATGTCACAGCCTGTCCCCAATCGGATGCGCGGATGCGGGTGCGACTGAGTAGTGCATAGATGTGCGCAATCTTTTGGTTCTGTTCCTCTTTGCCATCAGCGTCGGCGATCAGGTGAAGTGCGTGTTGCAACACCTGTTCCGCATGCGCCGGGTTGTGTGTTTCCAGGAGCAATTCTCCCAACCGTGTGTGGTGGAAGGCATCGTTGGGCGCGAGCGCCACGACGCGCTGTGCCAGGTTCACGGCTGTGGCATAGTCGCCGGCGCGCGCCAGCAGGTCGCGCAGCGCCACACAGGCGGGCAGGAGGTTTGGATCGCGCGCCAGCGCCTGTTCCAGCAATGGACGAGCTTCGTCATCACGTCGAAGCGCGATGAGCGCTTCCGCCGCCAGCGCTGCCGGTTGCGCCTGATCGGACGCGAGGGCGCTTGCCTGTTGAGCGGCTGCCAGCGCCGCCTCCGCCCGTCCGGCGGCGAGGAGCGCCCGGCTCCGCTCGATATGCGCTGCAACCAGGTGCGAGTCAAGCGCCACGGCCCGGTCGAGCAATTCCAGCGCCTCGTTCACGCGCCCCAGGCGAAGCGCCAGACTTCCGGCGCGTTGCTGAATCGCTGCATTCCCCGGCGCGAGACGCGCAACCCGTCGCCCAATGGCATACGCCGCATCGAGACGTCCGCATGTTTCCAGGGCGGACTGATAGGCGTCGAGGGTGTCAGTGTCATCGGGTTGCAGGAGAAGTGCGCGTTCGAAGGCTGCGCAGGCTTCGTTCGCCATGCCGAGGTGCAGATATGCTCTGCCAAGCGCGCTTTCATACCGTGCACTACCGCTCGAACGCGCGGCGCGCCGGAAGGATCGCACTGCCAGATGCCACGCTCCGGCGGCGGTGTGGAGCATTCCCACCTGAAACCACGTTTCGGGGTCGTGGCGGGTGCGGCGGAGCGCAGCCGCCAGCAATGACCGCGCGCGCGCGCGATCGCCGCGTCGCAGGAGGAGCGCACCGGCGGCGCGGGCATAATCGGCGCGTTGCGGGTCGATCCTTGCCGCCTGTTCGTATGCCGTGAGCGCCGTATCCCACTGCTCGAGGGCTTCGGCGGCAACGCCATAGTCGTAGTGGAGATCGGCGCGTTCCGGCGCCAGCGCCAGCGCCTCGCGCAACAGGCGTTCGGCGTCGCGCGCCCGCCCCAGGCGGCTGTATGCCAGACCCAGCGCGCGCGCGTGATCGGGCGAGTCTGGCGCCAGGGCATGGGCGCGCCGGTAAGCGTCGAGCGCCTGTTCGATCTCACCGGTGCGCCACAACAGTTCGGCGATCTCGCCGTAGGTTTCGGCGCTCTCCGGGCGCAATTCGAGCGCGGCGCGCAGTGCTGCCGCAGCGTCGTCGAGATCACCGCAATCGCGCAGAAGCGCACCCAGGCGGCGGTGGTACGCAGCGCACTGCGGGTCGAGCGAGACGGCGGCGCGGTATGCTGCCAGGGCGCTTTCTATCTCGCCGCATGCCGCGAGAACCTGTCCCAATTCGTCCTGGACAGCGGCATCGGAGGAGTGGAGTTCGACCGCGCGTTGCAGTGCAGCGCGCGCACCAGGCAGGTCGCCGATGCTGCGGCGCATCCGCCCCAGACGTGCATAGAGCCATGGGTCATCGGGGCGCAGGGCAACGGCGCGCGCATAACTCTCGACCGCCTCTGCGCCGCGCCCGGCTTCGGCATAGACCTCGCCGAGTTCTGCATATGTTGCGGCATCGTCGCCAGACCCGGCGATCAGGTCGTGCAACTCCGCCTTTGCTTCATCAAGGCGCCCCAGGCGGCGCAGCGCCATCGCCACGCTGCGCCGGTACGCCGGTTCGCCGGGTTGCTGCTGCGCCGCGTGGCGATATGCCTCCAGCGCACGCGCGAAACGCCCCTGTTGCAGGTAGACGTGCCCCAATTCGTGCGCCGCCGCCGCCGACCGCTTCTGTTGTGCGTCGAGAACAGTTTCCAGCGCCGCCGCCGCCTGTTCCAGCTCACCCATCCGGCTGCACACGACGCCAAGTTGCTGCCGGTAGCGCAGGTCGTCGGCTTCGCGCGCCAGCGCCTGCTCATAAGCGACGCGCGCCAGCCGCCACTGACCGGATCGGCTGTAGAGATCGCCCAGGCGACCGAACAGCCCGGCTTCGTCGTACCCTTCGTTGCCGGCGCGCTCCAGTTGCTCCAGCGCTGCGCGATCCAGTCCCTCGGCTGCAAAGGCGTCAGCGATCATGACGCGCAACGGCGGCGTCAGCGATCCGCTGCGTTCGAGCAGTTCGTCGTAATGTGCAGGCGCTTCTGCGTCGATCAGGCAGCGCGCCGTCAGTCCGACGGCGCCGGCCGCCAGCAGACGCCGCACGACGGCCTCACGATCCTCGGAGAGACTGTAGGCAAAGATCACTGCGTCCGTCCAGGTGCGGCTCAGAATGGAAGCGGGCCATTGATCGGGGCGTGTGCGCGCCAGGAGCAACGCCTGCGCAAACGAGCGCAGCACGGGATGACGGAAGCCGATCGTGTGCCGTTCGGCATCGAATGTCAGGATACCGGCGTCGATCAAAGCCAGGAGCGCGGTTTCACCGGTCACGGCGCGCAGTGTTCGCCCGTTCACCGATGTGGATTGGTGCAGCGCGCCCGCCGTAAGCGAGTTGTTGGTTACATAGGCGCTTACTTCGATAGCGGTGATCGTGTTGTCGAACGTGAGTTCGTTCTGACCCTGGTGATCGAGGAGGTGTGCGATGGCAATCAGCGCCTGCACCGCATGTGACGGCGGGATCGAGCGCGGGTGCGCCGTCAGCGCTGCGCTCGCCAGCGCGGGCATCCAGGTTGCCAGGAGTTGTCCGCGGCTCTGAATGGGCGCATTCAGCGCCGCGCGCGCTTCGAGCAGCGCCGAGAGCCAGCGCGGGCGCGTCGCCAGGTGCAGAAAATCTTCGTTACGCTGAATCCAGGCTGCTGCCACATCGCCGACCTGACGCTGCACCTGTGCAATCACATCGCGCGGGCGGAGCGGTTGCAGGGAGCGCACTTCGGCGCCGTTCAACCAGGGACGGAACAGCGCCAGGTACTCGCTGCGACACGTGCTGATCCAGCGTGTCTGAGCGCCGGTTGCTGTCAGGGTGTGGCTCAATGCCGCCAGGCTGGTAAGCTGGGTGGTTGGCGGAAGCTCGTCCAGTCCATCGAGCAGGAAGAGCAGCGGACGCTCACGCGCAAGTTCGTCGAGCGGCGGCGGCGCTCCAATGTCGAACTCGGTCGCCAATGTCGCTTCGATGCTTCCCTGGAAACGCGCCAGTTCGATGTACAGGGGAAGAGGAGCATTTGCGCTACTCCATGCTGTGCGACTATTGCCCGAAAGGAATGCTTCCGCCAGCCCGATCGCCAGCGCACGCAGCGTTGTCGTTTTGCCGGCCCCTGCCGGACCGACCAGCGCCAGACGCGGGAAGATTTCCGCTGCCATTTGAATCGTCAACGGCGCAGAGACCGGCTTCCCCGTTTCGGTCGGATGGCTGGCATCCGATGCCAGCCAGAGCGGTGCGACCGTCCGCGCGGCGCTGAAGCGCTGCTGTGCGCAGAGCGCCTCGAGATACTTATGCGCCCAACCAGCAAGTTGCACTGCCATACGTTCTTTCCTTTGCCGCCGTTCATCTGGCGGCGCGCCTTCCAGCAGGCTGCTGCGCCTGTTATGCGTTGATCATCATCATCATCCAGAACGCCAGTCCACAGAGGATCGTGCCGAGCAGGCAGAGAAATGCGCCGGTGCCGATGGCGGTCTGCACCAGGCGGGTAATGGCTTCGAGCAGGTGCGTCGCCCCATCGAGCGCCGCCTGGACCCCGATGTCCGCCAGCGACTTGCTGCTCAGGCGCGATGATTGCCCCGCCAGTGATCGCATCGCTTCCTGGTATTCGCGCGTCATAATGATCACCAGACCGCAGATCAGCATGCCGATGCCGGTGATGAACAGGGTGATTGCCATACCGATCTGGATGGTTGTCGTCATAGAACACCCCATGGCTCAGTGGATGTCGCTCTCAGTCGTTGAGACATGAATGACTTCACTGCAAAAAGCTAGCCACGAAGGAGATGCTCTTCATTTTTATTCGCCTTCGTGCGCTTCGTGTCCTTTGTGGTTAAGCCTTTTTGCAGTGGACTCATGAATCCGTTGTCACTTGCTCTCGCCTGCGCGGGAGGGCTTCGCTTCCGGTAGCCTGCGGTTGCAGGCGTCGGTCGCCAGGGAATAATCGTTCGCCGATCAGGTCGCCGAGCAACAGGAGGAGCGCTTGCAGGGCGGCATCGTCCACGGCGCCGCGCGCTGCCAGCACGAGCGATGGTTCGCCCGCCACGCGCACCGGCAGGAACGCCAGCGTTCGCTCCTGCTCGGCACGGACCAGCGACCTCCCGCTGCGCAACACTTCAGCAGCCAGACGGAAATGCGCCGGTTGCAGACGCGGCGAGGGACCCTGGTCGCGTCCGCGCGCGATCAGGAATGGCGTGAGCGTCTGGCGTTCATCGAGACCGATCAGCGCCATCCAGTCTAGGTCGAGTGCAGCAGCGATCCGCTGGCAGACGTCCAGCAGGGTGGGATTGAGATGGGGGGCGGCGCGCAGGATGCCTGCCCCTTCCCACAGCGCCATCAATGCCTGGTGATGACGTTCGAGCACGTCGATGGCATGGAGCGCGACTGCGCGCTGCGCTGCAGTGGCAACCAGATGGTCGAGCGCGTCGCGTTGCGAACGATTGAGTTCTGCAGGCGGGCAACGCACGATCAGACGCCCCACGTTGGTGATCTCAAGGGCGTATCGGGCGAACGACGCCGGCGCTTGCGCGTCTTCCAGCGATGTCGGTACGCCGGCTATCGCAATGGCGCGCTCGACAGCACACCGCGCCAGATCATCGAGCGACGCACACGCGCCGAGCGCCGCTAGATTCTGGCGCTGCCACTCCAGCGTTCGTCGCGCTTCGTTGCGATCCTCATCCAGGCGTTTCCGCTGAGCGATGTTGTCGCGGAGACGGGTGAGCGTCAGGCGCGCCTGGCGCGTTCCCCAGACGGCGGCAATACTCACGATCGTGTGCACTGCCGCGATTTCGAGCAGCAGATTGCCTGCCTGCGCCGGATCGAGCGCGGCGACAAGCAATAGCACAATCGCGCCGATACCGGCGGAGGAAAGCGCATCGCGCTCTTCGATCGACAGACTGCCCTGAATAAGCAGCGCCGGCGCAAGGACGAGCATCGGGCTTATGGCGCCGCCTGTCGCCAGAATGAGCGCGCTGACTGCTGCCCCGTCGGCGACCAGAAGCGTCCATGAGGGTATGGCGACAATCATCCCGGCGATCAGTGCGCCCACGGTGATTGCCAGCGCGATGCCGAGCATCGGCGTCGCCGGATGCGATACGCCATGCACGATCAATTCAACGCCGCAGATCAACAGCAGGACCACCCGAAAGAGAATGGCGCCATAGTCGCCGAAGTGGGGTTCTCGTCTGGCTCTGGCGACGTGCCGGACGTGATGCGCTTTCCCCAACAGTCCTGCATCGGTGGAAGGAATGGTTTCTGCGTGATTGTGCTGCAATGGAATGAACATGGTTGAGCCTCATCCTGTTATCCACGAAGGACACGAAGCGCCACGAAGAACTCCGCTTCGATTGAACGTTCAACCTGCAACCTTCCCGCCTCTCACCTCTCGCCTCTCACCTCTCGCCTCTCACCTCTCGCCTCTCACCTCTCACCTCACAGCTCGCTCAGCCGCTGCACATTGTCCCATTCGCCAATGGCGCAATACAGCACGTCGAGTGCAAATGCCTCCGCCACGTAATCACGTCCATCGAATGACACCCGGAAACTGGGACCAAGCGGCGCTCCCAGGCGCTCACGGAGTGCATACTGCTGCGAGGGCCATGTCGGGCGCCACCGGCTGCCTGCCCGCTCGTAGAGTCGTTCCAGCAACGCCTGCGCCAGTGAGACGCGTTCACTGCGCTCTTTCACGAGTTCGCTGAGACGACCAATCTCTTTCCAGCGCCCAACCGGGCTGTACAGGACATCGAGCGCGTAGATCGCCGCCACCCACTCGTCACTGCCGACGCGCACGCGAAAACTTGCGCTCAACGGCGGTCCGATCGACTCATTCAGCGCGTACTGATGAAATGCCCAGTCTGGTCGATAGGTCTCGCCTGCCTGGGCGTAGATTGCCTGCAACAGCGCCTCACGCAGCGATTGCTGTTCAGGCGCGGTCAGCATACTCAGGCGGTCGACGCGCTTCCATTCGGCGATCGGGCTGACCAGCGTCTCGCGCCCAAACGACTGCCCGATGTAGTTGCGTCCTGCCACCGTTACCTCGAACGACGGTGCGACCGGCAACCCAAGATGCGCCATCCGCGCCGTGCGAGTCATTGTCCAGTCGGGCCATTCGACGGCGCCGACCTGACGGTATGCTTCGCTCAGCAGAACCTGACTGAATGCAGCGCGTCTGGTTGGCGGAGTCGGGCGATCCGGCGGAGCAATGGGCGCTTCGGCGAAGACGTGATGGAGAAACTCAGCCCAGGGGAAGCCGGCCGGATCGTTTTTGCGACCTCGCGGAATAGCCACATCCAGGTGGCGCACGACCATATCCGGCGCAATGCCGTACTGCACAACTTTTTCGCGCGTCAACTGAATAAGGGCATGCAGTTGCGCCGTCGGATAGGGGTCGCGACCGGTATTGGCATTTTCGAGTTCGATGCCAAGCGAGATCTCGTTGATTGCCGTTTCGCCGCGCCATGCGGCGCGCCCGGCGTGCCATGCGGCGTATTCATCGGGCACTAAGCGGTAGATCTGCCCTCCTTTGTCGATCAGGTAATGCGCCGATACGCGCGCTGCCGGGTTGGTCAGCCATGCCAGCGCACTGCGCGCCGTGCCCGCCGTGGCATGAAGGACGATCATCGAGATCGATCGTCCGTGGCGTGATCCATAGTTGGGAGAGCGAATAGACGTGTTGATTGCGATTGTCATTTCGTTGAAATCTCGTTAGCATGTGCATATGCACCATAGCATGATGGGGAAATGGTGTGCTATGATGGATTTGTGTATTTTTAATTCCAGAAAGATGGAAGACGGCGATTACTGGGTTCAGGTATCGGGAAACGGATGAGTTGAGGGGTGACAATCGGATGTCTGGTATGCTATTTCTCTCATGGCGTTGAGGAATGGGGAGCAGGCGACAGGGGCGGGCTGGCATGCTGCTGCTCTCGTAGTTTCCATTCTGTTGTTGATAATTTTGAGGACGCACCATGGCTTCGCGGCGCGCGCGTCTTGTGCTTGCCGACCAGCAGCATCTGTTTCGACAGAGCCTGGCGCACCATCTTCGGAGCGCGGGTCATGTCATCGTTGGTGAGGCGGACACCCTCGAAAGTCTTGATCGCTGCATGATCGACGCTGAACCGGAGATCATTCTGCTGGACCGGTATCTACCGGGCGGGGATGTGTTCGAGTATGTGCATATGCTGAACACGCTTCAGCCGCAGACGTCCATTCTGCTGCTGGTCGCCTATGAACACGAAGCGCTGGAGTTGCAGGGACAGGCATTTCTGGCGGGGGCTTCGGGGTGCCTGTCGAAAGAGTTGCAGTCAACCGCGTATGTGCAGGCGGTGCGACGCCTGCAGGATGGGCAGTTACTCTTCCCTGCCGAAGTGCTGCGCCGCGCCGCGCGCCCGCCGGCGATCAGCGGTCCGGTGGCGAGTTTGAGCGAACTGACATCGCGCGAACTGGAGATTCTGCAACTCATCGCCGAAGGGCTGGGAAATCGCGAGATCGCTGCGCGGCTGGACATCACCTACAACACAGCGATGAAGCATGTGAGCAATATTCTGGCGAAACTGAAAGTGAGCAACCGGATGGAAGCCGGGTTGCTCTTCCTGCGCCATACCGCCGATGGCACGTTGTCCGGCGTTGCTCGCCAGCCGCGACTCAGGTAGCGTTACCGCACTACCCGCTCGAACCGGCGTCCGGCGCGAGCGCCCGGCACCGCCACCGCCTTCACCACGTCCGAGACCACATCAGCGGCGCTGACATTGCGAATGCGCGCCGAAGGATTGATAATCAGACGGTGCGCCAGCACCGGTTCAGTCAGCGCCTTGACGTCATCGGGGATGACATAGTCGCGTCCGAGGATTGCTGCGTGCGCCTGTGCTGCGCGGTAGAGCGCCAGTGATCCGCGCGCACTGACGCCGAGGTAGACATCCTCGTGGTTGCGGGTGGCGGTGACGATCGATACGATGTATTCCTCGATCAGTTCATCGACATAGACCGACTTGATGCGTTCCTGCAGGTCGATCAGTTCTTCGGCGGCGGCGACCTGTGCCAGCGTCTCGATCGGGTGCGACTGGCGCTGACGGCGCAGAATGGCGATTTCGTCGTTCCGCTCCGGGTAGCCGAGATGAATGCGCAGAAAGAAACGGTCGAGCTGCGCTTCGGGAAGGGGGAAGGTTCCTTCGTACTCAATCGGGTTTTGGGTTGCCAGCACCAGGAACGGCTGCGGCAGCGAATGGGTGATGCCGTCTACGGTGATCTGTCGTTCTTCCATGGCTTCGAGCAGCGCGCTCTGGGTCTTCGGCGTTGCGCGGTTGATCTCGTCTGCCAGCACAATCTGCGCCACGATTGGACCAGGGCGGAACTCGAATTCGTGGGTGCGCTGGTTGAAGATCGAAATGCCGGTCACGTCGGATGGCAGCAGGTCGGGAGTGAACTGGATGCGCTTGAAATGGCACCCGATCGAGCGCGCGACGGCTTTGGCAAGCATCGTCTTGCCGGTTCCAGGCACGTCTTCCAAAAGAACATGCCCTTTACAGAGCAGCGCGGTCAACACCTGCTCGATGGCGCGGCGCTTGCCGATGATCACCTGCTCGACGTTGGCGGCAATGCGTTCGACGATTGTTTTGACGTCTTCCATTCCAGAGGTTCCGTGTACGGATGTTCCAGGGTACTGGTAGTATACCATTCAATGCCCCGGTTTTCCGGTTCAGGAACTATCGCAGCGCCGTCAGATCCGTCGCAGCGTGCAGTCGCGCCACATCGTCGCGTCGCATCCGTCCGGCGCCGACCATCAGCGTATTGGCGGCGCCGCATGCAACTCCCATGCGGAGCGCCTCGGCGAGTGAGCCGCCGTTGTGCAGCACTGCAATGACTCCCGCCAGGGCTGCGTCGCCGCTGCCCACGGGACTGATCGGATCGAGCGGCGGCGTGCGTGCGTGCCAGGCGCCGTGTGCGTCAACCGCCACTGCTCCCTGCGCGCCAAGCGTGACAATCACTCGCTGCGGACCGCGTTGCATTACCTCAGCCGCCGCAGCGCCCGCCTGATCCGGCGTGGCAATCATCTTCCCAAGCGCAGCGCTCAGTTCGTGCATGTTGATCTTCAGCAGATTGACCGGCAGATCAAGCACGGCTGCCAGGGGCGCCCCGCTGGTGTCGATGCACACAAACGTCGCCGGCGGCAGGCCGCGCACCAGGTCGAGATACTGCGCCGGCGTCACGCCAGGCGGAACGCTGCCGGAGATCGCAATGAACGCAGCGCCGCGCGCCTCGTGCCAGACCAGTCCTGCAAACTGAGACCAGTCGGCGGGGCTGATAGTTGGACCGCTTTCGTTAATCGTCAGATGGTCACGCGCGTCGGGATCGGTAATCAGCAGGCAGATGCGTGACTCGCCGGAACTAAGCCAGCTCCATGCGCCTGTGAGACCTTCCGCTTGAGCCAGGGCTGCAATCTGCCTGCCGTTGTCGCCGCCGAGCAGGGCGCACGTATGCACCGGAATGTCCAGGGTGCGTGCGGCGCGTGTAACATTGAACCCTTTCCCGCCTGCTGAGTCGATTCGCTCGACAACACGGCACACATCGCTGTGGCGAAACCCGGGAACGATCAGAACGCGATCAATGGCTGGATTAGGGGTGACAGTGAGAAGCATCGACACCTCTTGACGATTCTGCCATACCTGATTAGAATCAGAGTGCAACGCGGGAGTGGCGTAGTGGTAACGCGAGAGCCTTCCAAGCTCAAGTCACGGGTTCGATTCCCGTCTCCCGTACCAGATGATACCATCTCTGGCGCGCGGAACCGTCTCCGGAAGGGGACGGTTTTGTGATGTTTGGTGAGAACTGAGAACTGATAGAGTGCACAACTTGCACAAGAATTGCCGGTGTTGACCATCTTGCGGCTGACGTTGGCTGAGCCTGTCGAAGCCAACGTTAGCTGCTCCATGTCCTTGATTTCCGGGTTTAGACTGATCTTCCCATTAGCATGTCCAGAGCCGACTTCTGCACGTTATGGGTAGAACATCTGTGGGACGTTTTTCTCTTGCACGCTACTGGCCAGAGGTGGTCGCATTCGTGATACCTCTACTCGTTGCCAGTGCATTGCTTTTTGGATATGTTGGACCACTCAACGGGTTCTGGTCTACCGATCAGGGGGTGAAGCTGATTCAGGTGCAGAGCCTTCTGTTGAACAAATTCAGCAGTAGTGCGCTGATCTACCCCGGTGCGGCGATCGATCAGGATGACAGGGTCAGTCCGTTACGAGGGCAATATTATCAGCACGGCGGGCAGACCTATGCAATGTTTTCGGACGCCTTCGCTCTGATCAGCAGCGTTCCCTTCTTTTTCTTTGGGTTTGCCGGGTTATACCTGGTTCCGCTGGTTTCTCTCGCTGCGCTGTCTTTGATCTGCACTTGCATCGCTCGTCCGTTGCTTGGTCCGGGAGGGGCGTTGCTCGCGGCTCTGGCGCTGACGTTGACATCGCCTTTGTTGTTTTACAGCGTTATTTTCTGGGAACATCTGCCAGCGACGTTGCTGACAACCCTTGCTCTCTGGCAGTCGTTGGAAGGGTATCATCGCAATGAGCGGCGCCGGTTCTTTGGCGCCGGCATCGCTATTGGCGCGGCAGTGTGGTTGCGCAACGAAGCCGTACTGGCGGCGCCGGCGCTGATGAGTGCGGTTCTGCTTCTCCGGCGCTCACAGGCGCTGCGCGCCGCTGGCTGGATTGGCATTGGCGCAGTGGCAGGAATGCTGCCCTTGCTGACCTACAACCAGATCACATTTGGCGCGGCAGTCGGTCCACATGTGCTGGTTGCAGGTGCAGCACAGTATCGGGGAGTGAGCGATCCGTTGATGATGCGCCTGGCATGGGCTGATCTCCTGCTTGTGCCGCAGGGCGAACCGGTTCTGGTTGGCGTAGTGATGGCAATGGCGATGGTCGCTCTCATCACGTCAATATGGCGCACGCAGCGCGTAGCGAATGTCGGATTCGCGCTCACCGCTGTCCTGGCGATAGTGGTTGCTGCGATTATTCAGGCGACGTCGGGCGGCGGGATGCAAACGACGCTGCTGATGACGTTTCCAGTGGTATTACTGTGTTGTTTTCCGGTTGCCCCGAATGCAGATCGCGCAGAAGCGCCTTTGATTCTGACAGCATTCGGGTTGACTTTTATTACGCTAGCCTGGCTAACGCCACTGCCCGACGGCGGTGCGCAGTGGGGTCCGCGCATGCTGCTGCTGGCGCTTCCGCCGCTGACAATTGCAGGGTTTTGGCGTGCAAGCTCATGGCTGTGCCAGCCGCAGGTTGGCACAGCCGTTGCAGGTGTTGCCGCCATTTTACTCTTCGTCGCCTCGTTGTCGCAATATGCAGGGTTGCGCCAGCTTCGCGCCCTCAATACGGCGAACCATGCCTTGCTCACGACGGTGGCGCAGAGCGGAGCATCAGCGATTATCACCGATACGTGGTACGGTCCGCCGCTGCTGGCGCCGATCTTCTATGACGAACGCATGATTTTTCTGGTTGATGATGGCGCCGATCTTGATTACCTTATCGAGCGGTTGAGCGCCGCAGGGTTCGATACGGTCTACTATTTGAGCGGGCGGCGTGATGAAATTACTCCCAATGCTCGGCGATGGGACGAACTCGTGGCGGTTGGAGAGCCTGCGCGATTGGCGCATCATCTCACTGGACAACTGTACCGAATTCATGTATCAGATCGCTATGGGCTAAGCCCTCGCTGAGGAGGTGAAAGCCTCTGTAAGGCTTGCCGGACCTGAGCAAAGGTTCAGCAGCGCCAGGACGCTGCCTGACCATTCGTGCCCGGACCGGAACCGAATCCGACCATTGACGATCCCGGTTGCAACGAGTATACTACTACGCTATGGTATTGAGGAAAACATCTATTGGAATACGACTGCTGATTCGCTGTCATCTGCCAATCGACGATTGGGCGGATGCCACCTTGCCCTCTGCGTCCCGGTGCGCAGAGGGTCTTTTGTTTCATACCCCGGAAGGAGGACGACGTGACGATCGACTGGGATGATAAGTACGCTCGCGAAGGGTTGACGTTCGACGATGTGCTTCTGATCCCCGCAGAATCACAGGTTCTGCCGAGCGAGGTTGATGTTACTACGCGACTGACTCGATCCATTAGGATCAATATTCCGATTACCAGCGCCGCCATGGATACTGTCACTGAGCATCGCCTGGCGATTGCGCTGGCGCGTGAGGGCGGCGTCGGGTTCATCCATAAGAATATGTCCATCGAGGCGCAGGCGGAAATGGTGCGGAAGGTGAAACGCTCCGAGAGCGGCATGATCATCGATCCGATCACCATGGGACCGGACAAAACCGTTGGCGATGCGCTCGATCTGATGGCGGAGTACCGCATCTCCGGCATTCCGATCACTACACCGGATGGCGATCTGATCGGCATCGTGACCAACCGCGATCTGCGTTTCGAGACTGATCGCAGCCGCCCGATCCGTGAACTGATGACGACGCGCAATCTGATTACCGTGCCCGAAGGCACGACGCTCGAACAGGCGAAACAGATTCTGCACGAGCACCGGATCGAAAAATTGCTGGTGGTCGACCGGCGTGGCAAGTTGTCGGGAATGATCACGGTCAAGGATATTATGAAGCAGATCGAGTACCCGAACGCCTGCAAGGACGCGCACGGGCGGCTGCGAGTCGGCGCGGCGATTGGCGCCTCCGGCGATTATCTGGAGCGCGCCGATGCGCTGGTGCGGGTCGGGGTGGATGTCCTGGCGATTGACACGGCGCATGGACACTCGAAAGGGGTGCTCGATGCGGTGCTGCGCATTCGTGAGCGCTATCCAGAGATGCAACTGGTTGCCGGGAACGTGTCAACCGGCGCAGCGACGGCGGCATTGTGCGAACGCGGCGTTGATGCGGTGAAAGTCGGGCAGGGACCGGGAAGCATCTGCACCACGCGGGTAGTGTCTGGCGCGGGGATGCCGCAGATCACCGCAATCAC
Source organism: Roseiflexus sp. (assembly GCF_057785375.1). NCBI lineage: Bacteria > Bacillati > Chloroflexota > Chloroflexia > Chloroflexales > Roseiflexaceae > Roseiflexus > Roseiflexus sp. Next base: position 153,441 of record NZ_JBYNRX010000080.1, on the reverse strand, counting down.
CGAATGTGCGCGAGTGGCGTCGCGGTTTGGCATTCCGATCATCGCCGATGGCGGCATTCGCTACAGCGGCGACATCGCTAAAGCCATCGCCGCCGGAGCATGCACTGTGATGATCGGCTCACTCCTCGCCGGAACCGAGGAGAGTCCGGGCGAAACGATCCTGTACGAAGGGCGCAGTTACAAGAGTTACCGCGGTATGGGGTCAATCGGCGCGATGCAGCACGGCAGCGGCGACCGCTACTTCCAGGGAGGCGCGGGGCGCAAACTCGTGGCGGAAGGGATCGAAGGGCGCGTGCCCTACAAAGGTCCGCTCAGTGATACGATCTTCCAGCTAGTCGGCGGTCTGCGATCCGGCATGGGATATGTCGGCGCGAAGGATATCGAGTCGATGCGGCGCGATGCGCGCTTCATTCGCATTTCGATGGCCGGATTGATCGAAAGCCATCCCCACGATGTGACCATCACCAAGGAAGCGCCGAACTATGAGCGGCGGTGAGCGATGCGAGGCGCGTTCACCATACGAAGGCGCAACGTCGCGGCTTCCAGCCGGCGCCGCACCGCGCCCGGCAACACGTGACCGGCCAGCATGCACCGTAGGCTGTCAGATAGTGTGGACATCTGCGGGTTACGTCACGGCTGCGTGACTCGCTCAACGCGCCCATTAACCGGCACGGGTTCCACCAGCGCGCGAAAGACCGGGCAGAGCCGCTCCACATCTGCCTGGATCTGTCGCAGTTCGTCGTCGGAAACTCCTCCCGCTACACGGGCAGTGTAGCCAAGACCTGATGGCGGGATCGGAGCGGCAGCATCGACTTCCAGAATGCCGCGGAAGTCGATCTGACCGGTTACCTCGACTTCCAGCGCATCGAAGCGCACGCCGCGATTGACGGCGACGATCAGATAAGTGTGCGCCAGGCAACTCGCCAGCGACGCCAGCAATAGTTCCGGCGACGTGGGTCCCAGATTGTACCCCGCCAGCGCTGGCGCCGAGTCGGTCACAATCGTGAACTCACGAATACTGACCGGGCGCACGCCCGATCCGCCTGCGACCCGCGCTACCACGCGCAACGGCGAAGGAACGGCGTCGGGCGCGGATAGTTTCTCGCGCAGCGCCGCCATACGCTGTGCCTTGAACTCCAGATATTCGGAAAGGGTTGTCATGGCGCTTCCTCTTTCGTGATGCTTCCAGGCGTCGGTTGGTCAGGACACGTCTTTCGCTCGTTGCAATCCCTGGAACGCCGGCACGGGCGCGGCGGCGGCGCGATCCAGCGCCCCCTTCTCCCCTCGTGGGAGAAGGGGGGTGAGGGGATGAGGGGAAACCCGGCATCGGAACGCCGTCAGGGGCGTGGCGGCGGCGTGATCCAACGTTCCGCGTGACTGTCGGAGTCATCGTTCTCATCCTCTGCGCCTTATTGCTGCGCCTACTGCCCCGGGTGCGCGATCAGCCGCGCCAATCGCGGCAAAAAGGCGGGGGCGGGTTCGCGCAACGCCTCGACCGTCAGCACGCCGCCGAGCAGCAGCATACCATAGAACTTGTACGAAACGCCGGCTATCGTCAACACGCCGTGAACGGTTCCGTCGTAAAAACTCCACTGATTGCCATAAGCGATGAGCGCGAAACTAAGCGCCAGCGTTGCGGCATACGGCAGCGACACTGCGCGCTCGCGCAGGTGGAGGATCAACGCGCCGAATGGGACAACCAGCAGCGTTTCGTAGTGCATCCACGCCGCTGGCGACGCCAGCACCATCAGCAGCAGAAACATGCTGTACTGGAGCGCATACCCCGTGCTCTCGCGCGACGCCGGGCGCAGCGCCAGCACACAGACCGCCAGCGACACAGCGCCAGAGAGCAGCGTTCCCAACAAGCGTATCATCTCATTCTGGTAAATCGTGGCGCTGCGCGGCGAATCGGTCAGGCGGGCAAAGAACCCGGAGATCGTCTGGTTCTCGACCCACGAAGTTGTGCCGCCAATGTTCGGCAGCACCTGCGTCAGATAGATCAGGTGTTCATTCCAGCCGACAACTGCGATGGCGATGCCGTTGCACACGACCATTGCCGTGGCAAAACCGATCAGTGCGCGCCAGTGACCTTTCACGACAAAGAACGCCAGCAACAACACCGGATAGATCTTGAACAGCGTTCCCAGCGCCACCAGCGCACCTGCTGTTGCATCGCGCCCGCTGCGCAATGCCCACAGCGCCAGCGTCAGCAGGAACAGCAGCACCAGATCGATCTGCCCATATGCCAGTGTATCCGCCAGAGGGCGAAAGTTGAAGACAATCAACAGGCTGGCGGCGCTCAGGGAAACAAGCGGCAATCGCCACATGCGCAGCCAGATGAGCGCAGTTGCAATGATCAAGAGCGTGTTCATGATGCGGTGCCCCAGCAGCACCGTCAGTCCGTCCATCGTCACGAACGGGACGAACAGCATGCCGTAGAAAGGCGGCACCTTGAACACATGACCGAAGTGATTGGTCAGCACGGCGTCGATGTCGTACATCGAACCGCCGCGCGTCCATTCGCGCGCACCGCGGAAGAGGGTCCAGAAATCGGGCGCCTGGCGGGTGTAGGCGAAGCCAATACTGTACACCAGGTGGATCATGCCGCTGATAGCCAGAATGAGCAACGCGACACGAACAAAACCGCTCCTCCTCTTGCGCTTATATGCGATTATCCCGCCGGTCAGGAGTGCAGCAAAGGTTCCAGCGCCGATCCACACCGCCGGCGCCGGCGGCGCTACCAGCGGTGCGCCATCAATGCTCATGAATGCCTGCATCAACGGCGACATCCACCACGCAACCGCCATCACCAGCGGTACAGAAGCGCCAGAGAGCGTTGGAGCGAACAGATGGCCCGCTGTCTCGAGCGGGACGATAAGGCGCAGTAGAGTTATTCCAATACATCCAATGATGATGATGACGGCGAACCGCTGAAGAAACGGCAGCGTTTCCAGCGGGCGCAGCGCAAGACTCGTCCCTATCAGCAGCGCGAGCGCCAGGCTGGCGATGAAAGCGCTGCGCGGTGCAATGCCCATCGCGCGCGGCAGGGCGAATCCCAGCGCGCCAGCAACCAGGACGCAGATCGCTGTCCACAGCGAAGGCAATGTAACCGGCGCTCTCACGGGCGCCAGGATCGCCGTATCGACCGCGACCCCCAGGGGGCGCGCATCGGTTGGAGGAGTGACTGTATCGCTGACCACGCTAATGCGCAGCGCCCAATCAAGGCGCGCCATCGGGGGAAGAAGCATGCGATAGATGCGCGGTCGGTAATCGGGAAACGCAAATGATGTCAGTTCATCGCCATTAACCGCTAATGTTATGCGGGGCAGTGATGTGTCGGTGGGACGACCATTCGGCAGCCGCAGCGTCACAATCGCGGGCGTCAGCGCTGGCGGTTGTGGCAGTGCAATGGTCGAGTCGCCGTCGCTCCAACGGAATGGCGTCAGGTTGATGATATCCGTTTCCGGGTCGTGGAACCCAATCGCAAACCGCGCATCACGCCCGCCAATATCGATAACCAGGGGCCACACGTGCGTAGAAGCGATGCTGATGATCAAAAATGTGTACAATGCCGCAATCGCCGCATACACGGCATCGCGCATACCGGTGTGCTTGTTATTCATCACATCCCAAATGCCTGTCATGGGAACTCACACAAAGGCGCAAAGGCGCAGAGGTTGAAGGTTATACGAACTTGCGGTCAGTCAGACAAGGTGTTCGCGTGTTCGTTGGGCAAGGCGCAATGGTCGACGCACACCGGCAGGCGTGTCGTGGACGCATGACTGTGCCCTGGCATCAGACCGCCCAGCGGCTGAAGCCGCGGGCTACGGTTGCAAAGCACGCCTGCGTGGGCTTCTCCAGGCGCTACCGGATTGTGTTCTCAAAAACCATTATTCTACAAATGACCGCATATTAGTATCAGTTCTCGGTTCTCGGTTCTCGGTTCTTGGTTCTCGGTTCTTGGTTCTTGGTTCTTGGTTCTTGGTTCTTGGTTCTCACAACCTCTCTCACCGCCATTGCCACAGCACGCACCTCATCATCGGTCAATTCGGGAAACATCGGCAGCGAAAGAATCTCGCGCGCCAGGCGTTCCGTCGTCGGGAGACCGCCGGGCGGTGCGAATGGCGCATACACCGGTTGCAGATGCGTGGGCAGCGGATAGTGAATATCCGTGCCGATGCCCTCTTCGCGCAAGCGCGCCTGTACAGCATCGCGCTCCGCCGTGCGAATCACATACAGGTGAAAGACGGGTTCGCCCTCGGGCGGCGCTTCGGGTAGAACAAGACCAGCGCCTGCCAGGAGGGTGTGGTACATCGCGGCGATAGCGCGGCGACGCTCATTCCACGCAGGCAGATGGCGCAACTTGACCGATAGGATGGCGGCCTGAAGTTCGTCGAGGCGCGAATTAAGCCCGCCAGCGTCGCGGGTGTAGTATTTGCGCTCCCAGCCATACTGCCGAAGACGGCGCAACTTTTCTGCCAGCGCCGCGTCGTTGGTCGTCACTGCCCCGCCATCGCCGATCGCGCCCAGGTTTTTGGTCGGGTAGAAACTGAAGCATCCTAGTGTCCCAATGCTACCGGCAGGTCGCCCGCGCCAGGTTGCCCCATGCGCCTGGGCGCAATCCTCGATCACCGGGATGCCGTGGCGATCGGCGATCGCCATGATTGCGTCCATACTCGCCATGCGACCATAAAGGTGCACCGGCATAATCGCCCGGGTGCGCCGGGTGATTGCCGCTTCGAGCGCCGCCGGATCCATCGTATGACTGCGCTCGTCCACGTCTACAAACACCGGGCGCGCCCCGACCGCCACAATCGTGATTGCCTGATAGACACTGGCGTTGGCGACGGTAATAACCTCATCGCCAGGACCGACGCCGAGCGCGGTGAGCGCCAGTTGCAGCGCCTCGGTGCCATTGGCGACGCCGACGCAAAAACGAGTGTTGCAGAATGCCGCAAACTCTTCCTCAAACGCGCTCACTGACGGACCCAGAATATACCAGCCGCTGTCGAGCACACGGGCGATGGCGAGGTCGAGTTCGGCGCGAATGGCGTCGTGCTGGCGCTTCAGGTCGCCAAAGGGGATGTTCAAGGGCATGATGACGCTTCTTTCTCACTACCAGTAATACTCGCGCTCACGCCGGTAGAACTCGAGCGTGCGACGCAATCCCTCGCGCAACGACGTCTTTGGGCGCCAGCCGAGCCGCCCCTGGATCAGGCGATAATCGGCATAGTAGTCGCCAATGTCGATAGCCTTCCGCTCTGGCGGGAACGGCACGATTTCAAAACCGCCGCCGCCGTTGATCTCCACCAGCAATGCCGCCAGATCGCGCAAATTGATCGTCTCATCGCTGCCCAGATTGAAGATGCCGCCATCCGCCGCTGGCGATGCGCCGGCCATCAGCATCGCTTCGACCACATCATCGACGTAGTTGAAGTCGCGGATCTGCAAGCCGTCGCCAAAGACCTGGATTGGCTCTTCGTCAATCAGGTGCTTGATCCAGATGCCAAGGAAGGTCTGTCGCGCGTCTTTGACGCGCATACGAGGACCATAGGTGTTCGTCAGGCGCAGGGCGCATGCACGAATCCCGTAGACGTTATTGTACAGAATGTGGTACCACTCGCCGGCCATTTTGTTGACGCCGTTGACATCGACCGGATGGAGCAGGTGACGTTCATCGACCGGCAGATAATCCGGTTTGCCGTAGATCTGGCGCGTCGAAGCGTACACCAGTTTCAGGTTGGGGTTGTGTTTGCGGCAGGCTTCGAGGATCGACAATTGGGCGCGGCAGTTGATCTCCAGGTCGGTGTACGGATCGGTCATCGAGTCGATGTGCGATGTCTGACCGGCAAGATTGAAGAGGTAATCCTGCCCCTGCACCAGATAGTTCATCGAATACTCGTCGCGCACATCGGCGATATTGACGCGCACACGGTACTCGATGCCGGCGATATTGCGCTGATTGCCGCCGTAGATCGGGATGAGCGAGTCAACCAGCGTCACCTGCGCCTCAAGTTCGACCAGGCGATGCGCCAGGGTCGAGCCAATGAACCCCATCCCGCCGGTGATGAGCACGCGCGCGCCGCTGTAGGCATGAGCATAATCGCTTCCTAGCATGATCCTTCCTCAGACCAGGCGGTCCTCGACCGGAAGTTCCTGACGCTTCCGGCGAACTTTGATGCGGCGCATATGATCGCGCCGGATGACGAGCTTCCACCAGAGACCGATCAACTGAATGCCGGTGCGCCATAACCGTGGAAAGTTGAAGAACTGACTCCGCCCATAGGTGCGATGGTAATGGTGGACCGGCACCTCGGCGAAGCGGTACCCGGCATCCTGTAACTTTTTCACCAGTTCCAGACAAATGGTGCCGCTGTCGGATTCCAGGTCGATCGTATCGAACACATGCCGCCGGATCAGGCGAAAGTCGCAATCGACATCGCGCAGTTTGAAGCCAAAGAGAAACTTGACCGTATGGTGGTACACGCGCCCGATGATTTTCCGGTGCAGTGGATCGTTTCGGTCGATCTTCCAGCCGTTGACGATATCCACATCATCGCTCAATGCCGGGAGCAGGAGTTTGAGTTCGCGCGGGTCGTACTGCGCATCGCCATCGGTATAGAAGATCAGGTCCTTGGTACACGCGGCGAATCCGGTGCGCAGCGCCCCGCCGTAGCCGAGCGGCTCGCGGTAGGAATAGTAGCGAAAGCGCTCGAAACGGTGCGTCAGTTCTTCCAGCACCTCGACGGTGTAATCGGTGCTGCCATTCTCTACCACAATGACTTCGTAATCGTCGGTCAATTCTTCGAGCGTTCTGATCGTCGTCACCACCAGGCTGCCAATAGTGCCGCCGTCGTTATACGCCGGAAAGAACGCCGAAATGCTTGGTCGTCGTTGCTCCTGGCTCATTGCGTCCCTTGTCATCGCCTTTGTGAATGAAATCCGGAAGATTATAGCATACCGGCGTGTGCGGCGTGTCCAATACGGCTCTGTCGTCTACGCGCACGGATTGACAGGAACCGCAGCGTCTTTCCTGCGACGTTCATCGGGTAGGAAGGCGCTGCTTCGCCCGCCCAATTCAGGCATACTCCTCATGATCAAGGACATGGAGCGGCTGACGTTGGCGGAGCCTGTCGAAGCCAACGTCAGCCGCAAGTCTTTATCTCTGGGATTGTATACGCCTCAAGGACGTTGGCGGAGCCTGTCGAAGCCAACGTCAGCCGCAAGTCTTTATCTCTGGGATTGTATACGCCTCAAGGACGTTGGCGGAGCCTGTCGAAGCCAACGTCAGCCGCAAGACGGTCACCATGGGCAAGTATTGTGCAACATCTGGTTGTTCGCTCTGTCAGACAGCATACCGGCAGGTCTTAAGCCTGCTCTTACGTTCCAGGCGTACAACGATACGATCACCAGTAACACAGATGCGGACTGTTGTGAAAAGTCTGTAATTGTGATCCAATTTCACTAACCGTATACTCTGCATGACGCTCTCTCCCAATGATGTGACAGCGTCGCTATTCCCGGCGGATGTCTCGAAATCCGGTTCATGGTCTGGCATTCCGCGCACTGTTGAAACTGACAGGAGAGAGTTTTGGGATCACCATTGCAAAACTAGCGCTCAGTCGCGGTATTGGCAACGGTCATCGTCATCGTCGTATTGACCGGTTTTGCGGCGCTGCTGCCGCGTCGCGCCGACGCGCAGCAGGGATACTCGCTCCGTTTCTACGGAACCGGCGCCCGCGACGTGGATCGTGTCAAGATACCATTGGATGCGCCCCACCGTCCGGTCGATGTCGGAGCCACCGATATGACCATCGAGTTCTGGATGCGCGCGCTGCCAGGCGCCAATGCCAGTGGTCCCTGCGTCGCCGGGCAGGACGCCTGGATCAATGGCAACATCATGTTCGACCGCGACATCTTCGGTACAGGCGATTACGGCGACTATGGCATTTCGCTCTACGGCGGGCGAGTCGCGTTCGGGGTCGCAACGTCCTCTGCAAGCCGGACGATCTGCGGCGCAACGAATGTCGCCGATGGGCTGTGGCATCACATTGCTGTCACTCGACGGTTCAGCGATGGGCAGTTGACTGTTTTCGTCGATGGCGCGCCCGATGCGCAGGCGACCGGTCCGGTCGGCGATATCAGTTATCGGGATGGACGCGCCGCCCAATGGCCCAATGAGCCATACCTGGTCATCGGCGCCGAAAAACACGACTATGATCGCACTGCCTACCCATCGTTCAATGGCTGGATCGATGAGGTTCGTCTGTCGCAGGCGCTGCGCTACACCGCGCCGTTCTCTCGCCCGACGCAACCATTCGTTCCCGATACGCTGACGGTTGCCCTCTACCATTTTGATGAAGGCGCCGGGGTCATCGTCAAAGATACGTCCGGCGTGGCCAGCGGACCCACAAATGGAACGCTCTTCGTTGATCCGCTGTCGGGCGGTCCGGTCTGGTCTACCGAAACGCCGCCCTGGGCAGGCGTCGATCCGCCAACCGGCACACCCGTTCCGCCGACAGCAACGAACACGCCCGTTCCGCCGACGGCGACGAACACGCCCGTTCCGCCGACGGCGACGAACACGCCCGTTCCGCCGACAGCGACGAACACGCCCGTTCCGCCGACGGCGACGAACACGCCCGTTCCGCCGACAGCGACGCCAACACCAACCGGTGAGGGTCCGGCGGTCAACCTGTTGCAGAACGGCGGCTTCGAACTCGATGCCAACGGCGACACACGCCCAGATAACTGGACGACGAATACACGTGTGACCCGAAGTGCAGCAGTGGTGCGCAGCGGCAGTTACGCTATGCGCCACTATGCAACCGATAATGCCAACTATACGATTTCTCAAACCGTTGCAGGCATCACAGCGGGAACAAACTATGTCCTGCTCGGTTACGTCAACATTCCTCCCACCGGTGATGCGTTCACTTTCAGGATACAGGTACGCTGGCTGCGTTCCGACAATACGATCATCCGCACTGATACGCCGCGCAGTTTCACCAGTAGCACCGGCGGCGTGTGGGAGATGGCGCGCGGCGTTTATGCTGCGCCAACCGGCGCCGTTCGAGCGCGGGTCGAGATGAATGTGTCCAGCCTGAATGCAACGGTGTACGCCGACGATGTTGCCTTTGGTCCCGCGTCAGGCGGCGGGTCGACGCCAACGAACACTCCTGCGCCGCCAACAGCGACGAATCTCCCGGCATCGCCAACTGTTACCCCTACGCCATCGCCTGTTGCCGGCGCCAATGGCGCGCTGGCATTTGACGGCATTGACGACGAGGCAGGCAATGCAGCATTTTCGATGAATGGCAGGTTTACTGCTGAAGCCTGGGTGCGTCCTTCGAGCGCTAATCAGACCTCGATTGTGATCGTCACTGGCGATGGATCGCGCGGCTGGTCGCTCGAACTCAACGATGGTCGGGCGACGTTGTGGGTTGCGAACAGCGCCGGCGTCTGGTCGTTCGCCCGTAACGACAATGTGGTTTTGCAGTCCAATCAGTGGTATCACGTTGCGGCAACGTATGACAGCGGCAATGCGCGCGTGTTTGTCAATGGCATTGCCGGGACATCCAGTTCAGTCGGGATGGTGAGTCACATGCCGGTCTTGCGCCTGGGTGGAGTAACCGGCTACGGCTTCTTTGCCGGGCAGATCGATGACGTTCGCATCTCGCGGATTGTGCGCTATACTGGAAGTTTCACGCCGCCATCGGCGCCGCTGACCGAAGACGCCGATACGATCGCGCTCTATGTGTTCGATGAAGGAAGCGGGCAGACGGTGAGTGATGCGTCGGGGAATGGGTATCACCTGATGCTCGGACGGAACACAGGCGCCGACAGCGCCGACCCGCAGCGCGTCGGATCGACGGCGCCGGGTAGATGACCGCTGCCTGCTACTGCCGCATTTCGTCCAGACTATGCACCCACGGCAGATAGTCCTGGACGGCCCGAATCAGGCGCGTGTCGGCACTCCAGAATTCGGCGCCCAGTCGCTCGGCCAGCGCCAGGTAGTGAGCATCGTATGCTGCTGGCAGAGAGAAGGCGCTGGCCAGTTGAATGGCCCGACGATGGAGTTCGCCATCGCCCACTAGTTCGATGTCCAGGCGCAAAGTCAGGTCCAGCAGCGTCTCCGCCTCGACGGAGGAGAGACGTCCATGCACAGCGTAGCGGTGGAGAGCGCTGGCAACCTCGTAGTACAGCAGAGTTGGAGCTACCAACCGCCGCCCTTCCTGATGCCATCTCTCCCAAAGCGTCTCAGCCAGCGGTCCTGTCGCCTTATCCAGCAGCATCCGCAGGAGGAAACTAGCGTCAGGACAGACCGGTAAGCCGGGCATCTTGCTCCTCCCGTTCTTCCCGGATGACCTCCTCTGGAGAGGGCGATAGCCCGCCAGCCCGTCGGGTTCGGAAACTTCGAATCTGGCTCAAGGTCTCTTGCCATGCGGGACGTGCCTGACCTTCCTGCAAGCGACGGTAGGCCTCCACAGAGAGAACAACGACGTACGGCTCGCCATCCCGCTCCACTGTGACTGGTTGGTGAGTTTCTGCCACCCAGCGTATCAATTCGCCGAAGCGAATACGAGCCTGTGTGGCGCTGACGACTCGGGTCATTTCTCATCTCCTTATTAATCGGTGAGTTACTCGATGAGAGTATACGCAACTCTGGAGGAATGTCAAAGAGTGAACATATGCCAGCGCAATTCGTGGTACGATAGCAGGCGCGACGATCCACGCTCATATCACAGGAAGAGATCATGCCAGCATCGATTACCGGGTTGCTGCGCCCCGACATTGCAGCGCTCGAACCATACACGCCGATTGTTCCGCTCGAAACGCTTGCCGAGCGCCTCGGTCTGCCGGTTGAGCGGATCATCAAACTCGACGCCAACGAGAACCCCTATGGTCCATCACCGCGTGCGCTGGAGGCGCTGGCTGCCGTGGAGCGCGACGCGCCTCACCGCTACGCCATCTACCCCGACCCGGATCACACCCGTCTGCGCGCCGCCCTCAGCCGGTACATCAGCCAGCCGCCGGAACGGATTATTTGCGGCGCAGGCTCGGATGAACTGATCGATCTGCTTATGCGCGTGGTGCTGCGTCCTGGCGATGTCATGGTCGATTGCCCGCCGACCTTTGCCATGTACAGTTTCGACGCGGCGCTCTACGGCGCGCGCGTCGTTCCGATACCGCGCACCGAACAGTTCGATGTCGATGTCGAAGGAGTTGCCGAGGCGGTCGAGCGTGACGGCGCAAAACTGCTGTTTCTGGCAGCGCCGAACAATCCGAGCGGCACGCTGCTGGCGCGCGCCGCCGTCGAGCGTCTGCTCGATCTGCCGATCATCCTGGCAATCGATGAAGCCTATGCTGAGTTCGCCGGAATGAGCGTCGTCGATCTGGTTGGAACGCGCCCCAATCTGGTCGTACTCCGCACCTTCAGCAAATGGGCCGGGCTTGCCGGGCTGCGCATCGGCTATGCGGCAATGCACGAAGATGTCATTGCTTCCCTGTGGAAAATCAAGCAACCGTACAACGTCAATGTCGCCGCCGAAGTGGCTGCAATCGCGTCGCTCGACGATCTGGACGAGCGAATGACGACCGTTGCCCGCATTGTCGCCGAGCGCGAACGCCTGGCAACCGCGCTGGCGGCGCTGCCCGGCGTTCACGTCTACCCCAGCGCGGCGAACTTCCTGCTCTGCCGGATGACCGACGGCGGCGCAGCGCGCGCCCGCGCCATCCGTGACAGCCTGGCGCAACGCGGGATTCTGATCCGCTACTTCAACCGACCGGGACTCGACGATTGCATCCGCATCAGCGTTGGGCGACCGGAACAGAATGATGCGCTGCTGGACGCACTGGAAGGGCTGGTATAGCATCATGAGTCGTTCATCGACAAAACGCCGCCAGCCTGCCGCCAGGCGGCGTCGGGGAGGATGGCCTCAGCGCGCCTGGCGCTTCTGGATGAACGACATTCGTTCGCGTCGTTCCTGTCTGGGGCGAGCACTGTCGATCATAGCCGGGATCATCATCATTGTCGCCGTCGTTCTGCTGATTGTCGGGTTGATCTCTGCCCGCAGCGACCTGTTCTTTCCTCCTGAAACCACATCGTCGCGTCCACCGCACGACGCATCTGCGCCTGCCCCGTTCATCCCTTCGTCCTCGCCAACATCTCTTGTGTTGCCGGAAGGACTTGAACGCGCAACTGTCACAAATGTCGCCGACGGCGACACGATCGAGGTGTCGCTTGGCGGGGAACGAGAACGAGTGCGACTGATCGGCGTCGACACCCCGGAGACATCACACCCATCGCGTCCGGTCGAATGTTTTGGGCGCGAGGCGACGGCATTCACACGCGAATTGTTGCGCGGGCAAACGGTGCTGCTCGAAGCGGATCCCAGCCAGGACAACCGCGACCGGTTCAACCGGCTTCTTCGATTTGTCTGGTTGCCCGACGGGCGATTGGTCAATTACGAAATCATTGCGCAGGGGTACGGCTTCGAGTACACCTTCCGGACGCCTCACCGCTATCAGGCGGAGTTCAGAGCGGCGGAACGCGCGGCACGCGAGGCGCAGGCGGGGCTATGGGCGCCGGAGACGTGCAATGGTGAGCGCGCGCTCACAACCCCTTCGACAGGATCGGGGACTGCCACTCCCCCTCCTGCTGCTCCACCCACTGCCACCGGGAACCAGACGCTGCCGCCATCATTCGACGGATGCCGCACCGAACCGAATGCCGCACGTGCGCCAAACGCTCCGGTTGCGATTGTGAGCATTGACAAACGCGCCGAAGTGGTTACGCTGCGCAACGTAAGCAACGCGACGGTCAACCTGGACGGGTGGACCATGTGCAGCATGCGCGGCGCGCAAATCCATCAGGGTATTGGCGGCGCACTAGCGCCGGGTGAAACGCGCTCGTTCCCACGTGATGGCGGCAGAGACATCTGGACCGACAACGCCTCCGATCCGGGCGCACTGTACGATGCAGAGGGCCGGCTTGTCGCCTATTGGGATGATTGAGGCGCCGATGGTTCCCGGCCACTTCTACTCGACCGAAACACACTCGGCGCCAAGCGCCCCGCGCAATGCATCGATCAGTCCGTCGTCGCAGGTGACCGTCTGGCGCATGCGCAGCAACACCCGGCGATCGGCGGCGTCGAGCTGGATCACCACCTGATCGGCGCCATCGCGCCCGCGCAGCAGATCGTAGACGTGCTGCATCAACTGAATATCTGCCTCCTGATCGGCGGAGCGCTGGAAGCGCAGGCGCATGGTGCGCCCCTGCGCAGCGCCGCCGTTCGTGGGAGGCGCGTGATGATCGTGCCCATTGCCGTTCGGCGCTGGCGCCGGGCGGGAACGTGATGGGGTATGCGGTTTGATGATCGAGATGGGTGTGGTAATCGGCGGCGGCGCGCTTGCGGCTGGCGCAGATGGCGCGTGCGACTCTGACGATGCCGCAGTTGCTGGCGTCGCACTGGCGGATGCCGCTGGCGCGGTTGGTTCTTCCGGCGCCGCTGGATGGATGGCGGTCGTTGCCATGCTTTGCTCTCCCTCTTCCGACAGCCCTTCGAGATCCATTTCGGGCGTTGCCGGCGGCGGTTCAGCCTCCGACAGATCGAGGAGCGTTGCGCTTTCGAGTACCAACTGCACGGCGCCATTGCGCTCATCGACCTTTGCTTGCACGCTCAGCAAAGCGTCCTGGCGCAGCAGATCGCGGTATTTCTCGCAGGCTTTGGGAAAGGCGACGAGTTCGACCGAATCCTCGTTCTCGTCTTCGAGCGCCGCAACCAGCATCGTATCGCCCTTCTTCGTCGTGATCGCGCGAACGCGCGTCAGCATGCCAGCAAAGGTATGCACTTTGCCCAGGTATTCCTGCACCCCTTCGGCATCGCGGATTGCGGCAAGCGGCACGCGATGATCGACGTTGGCGCGTTCCAGCGCCATTTTGCGCGGGTCATTCGAAAAGACCACGCCGAGCAACTCTTTTTCCCATGCCAGTTTTTCCTTGCGGCGTTCCGCTGTTTCCTCGATGACGGGCAACGGAATAGCAGCGATTGAATCGGCGGACTGCGACACAAGACCGCCGAACATATCGATCTGCCCGGTTTCACGATTCTTCTGCGCCTGCGCACCCGCGTCCATGGCGGTATCGAGGATCTCCAGTTTTTGCCAGCGATTGCCGGGAAGCGAATCGAGCGCGCCGCACTTGATCAGGCTCTCGAGCACGCGTTTGTTCAAGGCGTGGCGATCCACCCGTTCGCACAGGTCTTCGAGCGAGCGGAACGGACCATTGGCATCGCGTTCGCGCAGGAGTGCTTCGATCGGTCCGGCGCCAACATTCTTGATTGCCGCAAGACCGAACAGGATGCCACGTTTGAGCTGCCCGTCCGAAGGATCGTGGAACTCGCGGATGGCAAAATCGAATGCACTGTCGTTGATGTTGGGTCCGAGCACCGGAACGCCGCGCTGGCGGCATTCGTTGACCGCTTTGGCGATGTCGTCGGTCACACCATTGGCGCCCTTCAGCACGGCCGCCATGTACTCGACCGGATAGTTCACCTTGAGCCAGGCGGTCTGGTAACTCAGCAAACCATAGAGCGTCGAGTGCGGACGGTTGAAGGAATAGCCGGCAAACGGCAAGATCAGATTCCACAACTGATCCGCCTGCTCCTGGGTCAATCCTTTTCTGAGGCATCCCTGTTTGAACTTGACTTCGTTCTCCGCCATCAGCTTCTTGTCCTTTTTGCTGATGGCTTTGATAACGATATACGCCTGACCGAGGGTATAATCGGCGACTTCCTGGAGCAGGCGCATGATCTGTTCCTGGTAGACGATCACCCCGTAGGTGTCTTCGAGGATGGGCTTCAGGATCGGGTGGAGATAGGTAATGTCCTGCGGGTTGTTCTTATTGTGAATATAGACCGGGATCTGTTCGAGCGGACCGGGGCGGTAGAGCGCAACCATCGCATACAGGTCCTCGACGCGGGTTGGCTTGAGCTGCATCAGGTAGCGCGTCATGCCCGGACTTTCGAGCTGGAACACGTTCGTCGTCTCGCCGCGACCGAGCGCCTCGAACACCTTCGGATCATCGAGCGGGATGTCGGAGAGTTCCATCTTTCGGCCGGTGGTCTGTGCGATATAGTCCAACGCCTCGGCCACGACTGAGAGGTTGGTCAACCCCAGCACATCCATCTTCAGCAGCCCCATCTTTTGCAGGGTGGGACCCTCGAACGCCGCCATCAGGGCGTTTTCGTCCTTCGTGGTGCGCTGAAGCGGGACAATCTCCTCAAGCGGCGTGCGACTGACGACAACGCCGCACGCATGCGTGCCGACGCTCTTCATGCGTCCTTCGACCTTCTGCGCCCAATGGATCAGGTTGGCCAGGTTGGGGTTGGTCTCGTAGATCTGTTTCAACTCCGGCGACCGTTCGAGCGCCTGAGCAATCGTGGTTCCCACCGGCAACGCCGGAATGAGTTTGGCGACGCGGTCGACGTCGTTCAGCGGTATTTCCAGCACGCGCCCGATGTCACGAATCGCCGCTTTTGCGCCCAATGTGCCGTAGGTGATGATCTGCGCGGTGTTATCGCGCCCATACCGTTCGGCGATGTACTCGAGCACCTCATGGCGGCGGCTATCGGCGAAATCGATGTCGATATCCGGCATCTCCAGGCGTTCCGGGCTGAGGAAGCGCTCGAAGAGCAGTTTGTTCTTGACCGGATCGACATCGGTGATGCCGAGGCAGTAGAGGATGAGCGACGCGCCCGCCGACCCGCGCGGCAGGCAGGGAATGCCGCGCGCCCGCGCGAATTTGACGTAATCCCAGACGATCAGCATGTAATCGGGGAACCCGGTCTGGTTGATTACGTCGAGTTCGTAGTCGAGGCGCTTCACGTACTCTTCGGGCGGATGACCGTTGAAGCGCCGCATCAACCCTTCTTCGCACACGAATCGCAGGTAGGATGAAGCGTCATATCCTTCGGGAATATCGATCGTCGGCAACTGCACGCGGCCGAACTCCAGGGTCAGGTTGCAGCGCTCGGCGATCCGGCGGGTATTTTCGAGCGGCGCCGTCCCGTATTTCTTGAACCGGTTCCACATCTCTTCGCCGGTCATGATGTGGTACGTGGGGTCCATCTCATACCCCTTCGCGCACAGTTCCTTGAGGGTCATGTTGTAGCCGAGCGCCAGGATCATCTTATGCGCCTCGACATCCTCCGGGCGCACGAAGTGGGCGTCGTTCGTCACCACCAGCGGAATGCCCAGTTCCTTCCCGATGCGCACCAGTTCGTCGTTAATCGCTTCGAGTTCAGGGGTGTTGTCGTGGAGTTGCAATTCGAGGAAATAGTTGTCGGGTCCCAGCAGATCACGGTAGTAGGCGGCGATCTCACGCGCCTGCTCTTTCTGCTGTTCCGTCAGGCGCTGAATGACTTCGCCGGCAATGCACGCGGAGGTGACGATCAATCCTTCGTGGTGCCGTTCGAGCAGGGCGCGATCAATGCGCGGGCGGGCGAAGACCCCCTTCCCCATGCCATCGAGGTGGGCGCGGGTCGTCAGACGCACCAGGTTGCGGTAGCCCGTCTCGTCTTTCGCCAGCAGCAGCAGGTGATAGTAATTTTTCGCGCCGCGGCTCGTCGCATCCCGGCGCGATCCGGGCGCCATGTAGGCTTCCAGCCCGATGATTGGCTTGATGCCAGCCTTCTTTGCGTTCGTGTAGAACTCCACTGCGCCGTACATCACGCCATGGTCGGTCAGCGCGATGCTGTCCATCCCCAGTTCGACGGCGCACGCGGCAATGGCGCTCGTGGCAGCATAGCCATCGAGCAGACTGTATTCGGAGTGAACGTGCAGGTGAACGAAGTCGTTCATGGAAGGTCTCCCCAGCGCCACAGGAACGATGCACATGACGCGATGAAAGGAAAACGTTTTACACTCAACGGTGATGGCTTAAGCAATCAAGACTCTCCAAAGCATCAGGCGCCGATTGTGCGCCAGGCAGGTGTCAGGCAAAACGCATTCTAATGCGGCTGATCTACATAACGACTGAGACGCAGCGCGCACACGCTCCTCCAACGGTGCAAGTATAGCACACTCATGCGACATTCGTGAAGTGGATAACCTGTGGATGTGTAAGGGATTTTGATGGCAATTAACGTGGAAAAGATGTGAATAGAGCGGGAATGTTAATTGCAAAAAGTGTTCGTTTCGCTGCCATTTCGGTTGATCCATGCGTACAGATGCGGTGTATAATCCAGAATAATATGCACGGCGATGCTTCGCGTACATACGACAATCGTCAAGAAAGGGGCAGAACGATGAGTATGACGCAGAGACAAAGCTTCATCATCATCTGTGCGCTGATTATTGCGGGTGCAATCTTGTACGTAGTTCTATCGGCGGTCGCAGGCGCATGGGATCGTGTGGGAACGGGTGTTCTGAGCATCCTGGTGATCGGGTTGGCGCTGGCGGCGTATCTGCGCGGCTGGGCGTATGCGCCTCACGCTCTGGTCGTGGTTTTTGTTCCGGTCACTGTCTTTGGTACGTTCGATGTTGAGACAGTCTATCGTTCCTCTCTTTTTGTCCCGCCGGCACTGGCGCTGGTCTTACTCTCTCCTCCCTGGGTCATTGGAACCGCGCTTGCGAGCGTCCTCTTGATGGGTACACGGGTGGGATGGAGCGGTCCATATATGGATGGTATCAATCTGGTTGTGTATGGAGTCATTATTGGCGCCATGCTACTGGCGCGCGCCATTCTGAGCACAACCGCGCAGCAGGCGGAAGCGGCGCGGCAGCAGGCGGAAGCGGCGCGGCAGCGGGCGGAGGGGCTGGTCGAGTCGCTGGCGGAAGCCAATGCCGCTCAACAGGCGCAGATCGAAGAACAACGTCGGCTGCTCGATCTCGTGACGACGCTCGAAACGCCTGCTATACCGCTTGCCGATAGCGTTCTGTTTGCTCCCATCGTCGGGCATCTCGACAGTCGTCGCTCATTGACGCTGAGAGAGCGTCTGCTCGAAGCAGCGTACAACGGGCGCGCTCGCCACGTCATTGTCGATATTTCCGGTGTGGCAACCATAGACTCGACCGTGGCAAAGTCGCTCATCGACATGACGCAGGCGCTCAAACTGCTCGGATGCCACGTCACGCTGAGCGGCATTTCGTCGAACGTGGCGCTGACTCTGACGCATCAGGGCATTACGCTCGGCGGCATTGCCACCGTCCGCAGCGCGCAGGAGGCGTTGATGTTAGGGGTTAGGGGCGCCACCGGCAACCTTCAAGTCTTTGTGTGATCACCATATGGAACATTGCCGCCTTCCCGCCTTCAACCTGCAATGTGCAGCCTGCAACACTCTTCGCGCCTATCGTTGCCGTTTCCATGCCGACACATTCCACGTCACCGGCGCCATCGCATCGGGGGCAAGTCCACGCACATCAGGCGCCGCCACAACCACGCTGAGGCGCTGAAACAGGGGGATCGCCGGCAGTTCCTGGGTCCAGAGTTGCTGTTGACGCAGGTACGCCTCAGCGCGTTCCGCCGGATCGAGGGTCGTATCGGCGGTTCGCACCGCGCGATCGGCGTCGCGGAAGCACCAGCCGGCAAAGTTTTCTCCGCGATAGTCGTTGCTCTCAGTGGGAACGGCGGCGCAACTCCAGAGTTGCAGACCGGCCGGCTCCGGTCCGGCGATCCATCCAAAGAGCGCCAGATCGAACTGTCGGAGATAGAGGGGTCCGTCCGTATCGAACATCTCATCAGGCGGCGCTTCGTTAATATCGATCACAACGCCGATCACCTGCATATCTTCTTGAAACCGGCGCGCGATCGCACGCCGAACTTCGCTGCCACTGGTTGTCAGGAGTTGCAGCGTCAGCGTGACGCCATCAGGCGACGCTCGAATGCCATCGCCGTCGGGATCGGCATATCCGGCTTCTTCGAGCAACCGGCGCGCCTCGTCGGGGTCATATGGGTAGCGGGTCACCTGATCGGGCGGCGCGGCAAGCGGGTGCGCCGGCAACATCCAGCTATCCAGCACCGGCGTTCGCCCGCCGAAGAGCGCATCGGCGATTGCCTGCCGGTTCGTGCCATACGCCAGTGCGCGTCGCACTCGAATATCCTGCAACACCGGGACGTCCAGATTGAACAAAATATGTTCCCAGACGGGACTGGGGGTGGTTATGACCTGCAACGTTCCTTCAGCCGCATCGGTGTCGAAGCGGGTCAGCATAGCTGGCGGGATGCGCTCGGCGATTCCCAGATCGAGATTGCCATTGAGCAAATTGGCGCGCAGCAGTTCAAGATCGGGAAACACCCGAACGATCAGGCGCGATGCCGCCGGCGCCGGACCGAAGTAATGCGGGTTGCGTTCGAAGCGCAATTCGGTGGCGGTGCGTTCGACGAGCATATACGGACCATACCCGACCGGCCGGCGGGCAAATTCGCTTTCACGCACCCGCGTCGGATCGACATCCTTGAGCAGATGGCGCGGCAGGGGCGTCCAGTAACTCATAAAGTATGCCGCTCCGACGTAATCGGGCTGAAGCACGGCGCGCGTCGTATGATCGTCGATCTTCTCATACGCGGCGGTCTTCGCCAGCAATTCGGCTGCCGCATCGCCAGGCGGCGCGGCTTTCGCAAGTTCATACGCAAATGCCGAGTCATCCGCCGTGACTGGCGTTCCATCCGACCAGCGCAACTGCGGGTTCCAGCGGAAGGTGATGACCAGTTGATCGACCTGTGTGACGACATCGGTCACCGAGGTCGTAATTGCGCCGGTTGCATCGAGGTAGACATCGACCTTGCGCAGTTCCGCGTCGCCGTTTTCAAGCGAGGGGGTGCGTTCGAGCACGCCCGTCACGGTATAGCCGTAGTCGTAGGTCAGAATTGGCGATGGGAAGAGCAACTCGGTGATCAACGCCGTTGTCCGGCGGGTGGCGGCGGATTGCGGATAGGGGTACAGGTCGGATGGAAGGTCGAGCGCCCCGATCATCCAGGTATCGCTGCGCTCTGCGATGCGTGCAGCGATCACCGCACTGGTGGGAATAGGAGCGATTGCCGATGTGGTCGGAGCAGGCGTCGGCGTTGGTACGCCGCCTTCGACCGTGCACCCGGCCAGCGCCATGCACGCCATTGCCAGGGTTAGAACCAGTTGTCGCCAACGTTCAGGTTGTCGTCGGATCATACGTGTGAGGAGTGTAGCAGGGTTGCGCCGATTTGTCCAATAACCGTTTATCAACGGTTGTATGACGTGCTATAATCGGTTACATTCTCGTCAGCGGCGGAGCGCTTCTGTGACTGAGCCGGCCGTTATCTCAACCGATCAACTCATCTCCGATCTCGATCACCTCATCAGCCTGGCAGGCAGCCCCGGTCAGGCGGATGATCTGCGCATCGTTGCCACGCGAATCGCAACCATGATGCGCCGTCGCGGTTTGACCGTCGAGGTGCGCCCGACGTCAGGCGCCCCGATCGTCGTTGGCTGGCGTGGCGGGCGTCAACCATACACCGTGCTGCTCTATCATCACTACGATACGCCCTCTCCCGGTCCCTGGCGCGCCTGGCGCCACGATCCCTTTCAGTTGGCGGAACGCGATGGCATCGTGTATGGGCGCGGCGTGGCGGACGGGAAGGGACCGCTGGCGGCTCACCTGAATGCAATCGCTGCGCTGATCGAATCAGAAGGCGAATTGCCGTGCGGCGTCGTGGTGGTTGCCGAGGGCGACTCTTTGATCGGCAGCCCTTCGCTTGGTTCGCTCATCGCCGATCGACGAGCGCTCTTCAAAGCCGACGCCTGCCTGGCCAGCGGGGGCGACCGCGATGCCAGCGGGCAACCATTCTGCTACAGCGGCGCAAAAGGATTGGTGCAGGTGACGTTGCGGTTGCAGCAGTCGCAGGAAGCCTTGCCCGCAGGCATGGCAGCCAGCGTGCCCAATCCGCTCTGGCGCATGATCTGGGCGCTCAACCAGATTAAGACCGACCAGGAAGAAGTGTTGATCGGCGGGTTTTACGATGCCATCGATGGTCCCACAACCACAGAGAACCGTATCCTGCGCACGGTATTCGCTGATGAGGCAGAGCGGCGCAGCGCCTGGAACATCGATCAGTTCCTTTTAGGATTGACCGGTGCGCCGCTGGTGCGTTCGGAAGTGACTCTGCCGACGTGCAATATCAATCTGCTGCAGATCGAGCCGGTCAGCGATCTGCCGACGATCCCGCGGAGCGTCGTCGCGCGATTGGACTTTCAACTTGTGCCCCGGCAGCGCCCTCAGATGGTCATTGAGGCGCTACAGGCGCACCTGGCGTCGAAGGGATTGACCGACATCCTGGTTGAACGCCTGCCCGGCGGGTACCCTCCCGCTCAATCCCCCATCGATGACCCCTTCGTGCGACTGGTCAGCGATGTTGGCAGGTATATCCACGGAGCGCCGCTGACTGTTCTGCCGCGTGGCCCGTTCAGTATGCCGTTGTTCTATTTCAGCGAAGCGTTTGGTATTCCGGTTGCCTCCATTGGCGTCGCACGTCCATCCAGTGCAATCTTTGGCGCCAACGAGTGCATCCCGCTTCCCGATCTGGTGCGTCACGGGCAACATCTGATCGAGATACTCTACGCCTGCGCCAGCGCAAACGCCAGTACCCAATGACGTCGCCTCGCTCGAACCGTCGGACAATCACGGCACGTGTCGTCCTGTCGCCTCTCCTGCTGTTCCTCGCATTTCTGCTCCTGTACGTCTGGACGGCTGCGCCCGACGTGCTCTCTGGCGACTCGGCGGAGTTTCAACTGGCATCGGTCATCCTCGGCGTACCGCATCCGACAACCTATCCGCTGGCGACAATCCTTGGCCATCTGGCAACCGTTGCGTTGCCATTTGGCACGCTGGCGTGGCGTGTGACGGCGGTTTCGTCGGTGTGCGCGGCGCTGGCGGTCGCACTGTTTGCGTTGCTGGCGCGGCGCGTGGTTGAATGTCCGTGGGCGGCGCTTATTGGCGCCCTGGCGCTCGGTCTTGCGCCGGGGTTGTGGCATGCTGCCACGATTGCGGAAATTTATGCGTTGCTGGCGCTGCTGATCGTTGCGCTGGCGCTGCTGCTGCAGCAGGCATGGGACGGCGCGCCGCCGCCGGGTCTGAAGCGGCTGGCGCCTGCGGCGCTGATCGCCGGTCTTGGTCTGACCCATCACGGGTTGTTTGCCATCACGACGCTGCCGCCCTTTGCCGCTGGACTTGTTGCTACGGTATGGCGTGAGAGAAAACGGACGCCGTTACGCCCGCTGGCCGCATCCGCCGGTTGGGTCAGCCTCGCCTTTCTTGCCGGTATGACGCCATGGCTCTATCCGCTGGCGCAGTTTGCCCGTTTTGGTCCGTTCAACGGCATGGATTATGGGCTACCACACCACTATTTCTGGGGAGCGCCGCAATCGTGGCAAGAGGTGATCGACCTGTTGACCGGCGGCGAGGTGCGGCGGGGCATTTTTCGAGCGCCGGACGCCGGTTCGCTCGTCGCTACCTTGCAGATGGTCGGCAGGCGACTGTGGTTCGAGTTCGGACCGGTCGGCGTGCTCCTGGGATTGGCGGGAAGCGTTGCGTTCCGCCGACAGTCGGTGTGGGTCTGGCGGACGGCGGCCTGGGTGTTCTTTGCAACGCTGGCATATCTTCTGCTGTTGGGTCCGGCGGTTGGCGACGCCCCGGTGTTTACCCTGCCGATGCTGTTGCCGTGGGCGCTTTGGATCGCGGTCGGCGCCGATATGGTCGTTCATTGGCGGCAGTCATTGCGCGCGCGCTGGCGCTATCCTGTGATATTCGCGCTCCTGCTCGCGCTAACGCTAGGGTGGGGCGCGACGCGCTATCGGGTGTCGGCAAAACAGCATCTCTGGCTCTACCGCGAGTTCGGGACCGCAACATTGTCCGCCCTTCCGCCCAACGCCGTCGTGATCACCCACTGGGAACAGGGAACCACCCTCCTCTACCTGCGCGTCGTGGAAGGCGTGCGCCCGGATGTCTGGGTGGACGTCGTCGAGCCAGGCGACGACCCGTGGCTCGAACGGGCGTACCGTCGCTACCCCGGTCGCCCGGTCTACTTCGTCGGCCAGCCGGAAAGCGTCGCTGGCATACCCGTCGACCTGCTGATCGATGAACCATACGCCAATGTCTATCGGTTGCGAGCGCCGCCGGAATGCTGAGAGCGTGTCTGAAAAAGTCGATTGGGCAGGCGAAGGCAGCGCCTTCGTTTGCCCAAAAGCGCATCGATCAGCGCACTGCTTGTGGGAGAAGGGAATGGAGGGGTGAGGGAAAAACGGTCACAGCAACGCGCGTCGTATCTCATACCGATGCGCGCTCATTCGTGCAAAACCGCCGGGTGCGCAGCGGACACCGGTGCGCTGCGGGTGAACGCCCTCGCTGAGGACGCAGTTCGACCATGCTCACCGCACGCGGTTCGACGGCGCTCACCGCAAGTGCAAGCCCCGCCGGGGCTGCTGATGCCGATGCGCAGCCGGTGCGCTGCGGGCTAAAGCCTTCGCTGAGGCAAGTGCAAGCCCCTTTGGGGCTGCTGATGCCGATGCGCAGTCATGCGTCCACAACCGCCAAAGCATGTTGTGGATCGTTACGCTTTGCGAACCGGGCGCTCGAACATCTGGTCTGACTGACCGCAAGTTAGTATCAGTTCTCGGTTCATTCCGCTCCACGCGCGCGGGGTTCGCGCCGCTCGCCGCTCGCCTCTTGCCCCTTGCCGCTCACCCCCCTGCCGCCGGACGGGCGCGGGGGGCGCGCCGCTCGCCTCTTGCCCCTTGCCGCTCACCCCCCTGCCGCCGGACGGGCGCGGGGGGCGCGCCGCTCGCCCCTTGCCCCTTGCCGCTCACCCCCCTGCCGCCGGACGGGCGCGGGGGGCGCACCGGTGTTCCTCTGGCGGGTGTTGGTATTGACAAACTGTCGCTTTGTCCTCCATCATGCAATTGAAGACATTGTTCCATCCTTCTCAGCCATCTTGCAAGTTGCAAGTCTCTCCCTGAGGGTCCTGGTGTGCCTGGTTCAGATGGGTCATTGTTATGTCTACAGATAGCGCTGGCCTTGCTCTTCCTGATCTCCCGATCCTGGGTCTTCGTCTGACGATTCGCCTGCTTATCGACGCCTTTCTGCCCGCGTATAAGGGCGCTATGCTGCGCGGCGGCTTCGGCTATGCATTTCAGCGCGCCTCCTGCCTCCAGGCATGTTGGGGACGGTCGCATGAATGCACCATTACCCCATTCTGCCCATATCGCTGGGTTTTCGAGACGCCACACCCGCCCGATGTCGCGCACCTGCACGACCTGCGCGATGTGCCGCGCCCATTCGTCATCGCAGCGCCCGATGACACGCGCACCCGCTATGCGGCGGGTGATGCGCTGGAGTTTGGATTGACCCTGATCGGACGGGGGGTGGAGTATCTGCCCTACTTCCTGTTCAGTTTCGAGCGCCTCGGCGTGATGGGGTTAGGGCGTGATCATGCTCCCTTCCGGCTGGAACGAGTCGAAGCCTTGCGCCCCTGGCAACCGACCGGCACGGTCATCTACCAGGATGGTCAGGTGCTGCAGGGCGCGGGGCATCTGCCGTTCATCGATGCCACGGCGCTCTCCGCGTATGCGCAGTCGCTTCCCGCCGATCTGCGCCTGATCCTGCACACGCCACTCCGCATTCGTGAGCGAGGAGAAGTGCTGCATACCTTCGACTTGCCGGCGCTGGTTCGCGCGGCCTGCTGGCGTATTGACGCACTGACGACCTTCCACGGCAATGGACGGTGGCAGGTCGATTATCAGCGCCTGATTGATGCTGCGCGCGTCGTCACTATTGAAAATGCGCAAACGCGCCGGGTCGATCTCCAGCGCACCTCGACGCGCCAGCAACGGACGATGCCGCAGGGCGGGATCGTCGGCACGGTGATGCTGCGAGGCGTCGGCATCGATCTGCGCCGGCTGCTGGCGCTTGGCAGTGTGGTGCATATCGGGAAGTCCTGCACCTTTGGGCATGGCAGTGTGCGCATCGTCGGCATTGATCGTCGGTGATTGTTGCATTTGTGACGGGTCTACGGAGTATACTGGGATCAATGTAGTTGAAATGTTGTCCTGGCCATCGTCTTTTCCTTATCTGAGACATCTATCTGAGGAGGAAACACAAGGACGCTATGACCAACGCAGATCGTTTCACCCACGCAGTGGCGGCGTGCCTGGCGTATGGAACGGGGATAGATGCACATTCACTGGCAGACGTTGTGCATCAGGTGTTGAGCGATGCGCCACACGCGCCGTCCCGCACTGTACTTGAAAAACTGCACCGAACCGTGACGGAGCGCCTGCGCGACGCAGGCTTGCCGGAGGAGGCGCACAGAGTGGCGCTGGTCTACGGCGGCGCGACGAAGATTAAGGGATACGTCTTCGAGGCGCCGGCGTTGCCCGAAATTCGCGGCGCCAGTGGGCTGCTCGAGTGGGTGAACGATCGTCATCTTCCTGCGATCTGGCGCGAGACGCTCGGTGAGAGTCTTGGAGAATCGTGCATTATCTATGCCGGCGGCGGCAGTTTCCTCGCGTTTGCGCCGGCCGCCGGAGGCGCAGAACTCGCCGGTCGCATTGAACAGGAGTTTACCTGCCAGACCCTCACTGCCAATAGCGTCGCCGTCGCCGCAACCTTTTCGCTGCTTGAACTGCGCTACGGACGCCGACCGCTCGACTTCTGGGCAGAGGAGTTTCTGGAACGCTGGCGCGCCCCGCAGTTGCGCGCCGAACTTGAGACGTACTACTACGAGCCGCTGCCGGGAAGCGCTGCGGCGACGCTGACCGATCATGACATCTGTGCTACGGTTCCCGGCCAGGCGCTCAATCATGATGAACGCGCCGCTGTGCGACGCTTCCTGAACCGCAAGCAGTTCGGCGAACTGGTGACGATTCTGGCGACTATGTTCAACCGGCGCCGTGATGAGCGCGCCTATGCCGGCGCGCCGCGATACTTGTCGCTCTACCCCATGCTGCCATGGGCGGAGCGGTGTGGCAGTAGCGATGTGCGTCCTGCCGAATGGCGCGGCGCTGTTGCCGATGAGACGCGCGCCTACAGCGAACCCTCGGCGCGCAAACGGTATGTCGGGCAACTGATCAAGCGCGACGACGACGCTCAGACGCGCTGGTATACGTCAACGTTCGCCTGGCGTGCGCCCGACGCCCTGCGCGATCGCTCATGGGAGACACGGTGGGAGGAGTTTCTTGAACAGAAAGGCGCTGATACGCCCTACCGCCGCGCCATGGATCAGCAGCCGAATGTCACACCGCCGCGCGACTTGAACGAGATCGGCGCCGCTTCCCGACCAGATCGCTACATCGGCGTCATCTACGCTGATGGGAACAATGTTGGACGGTTGATTGCCACCCTTTCGACTCCCGACGATCTGCGTCGGACTTCTGAGCATCTCAGCACAGCCGCGGCCGATGCGGTCTTCACGGCGCTGGCGCACTGCCTCCAACCGGTCGAGGTGCGACGTAAACGGCAGCGTGCGGTTGTGCATCCCTTCGAGATTCTGACTATCGGCGGCGATGACCTGCTCCTCATCGTTCCCGGCAGTCGCGCCTTCGACGTGGCGCTGATGATTGCCTCTGCATTTGAACGCTTGCTGGCGCAACGCCTTCCTGCGCCAGTGAGCGTTCATGCGTCGAATGCTGTGCACACCCGTTACACCCGCGCAACGCCGGTCACGCAGGAACCGTACACGCCGTCGGTCGGGCTATCGGCTGGCGTGGTGATTGCCCATGAATCGGCGCCAATCTTCTTCCTTCGTGATCTGGTGGAAGAGTTGCTCAAGCGCGCTAAGAAACTGGCGCGCCGCTACGCCGCACAAGGCTACTACGGCGGCGCCATTGATTTTATGGTGCTGAAGTCGGTCACGATGGTCGCCGACTCGGTCGAAGCGTTCCGCAAAGCGGCGCTGCACGATGAGAGTGATCGGCGCCTCACTGCGCGCCCGTACACCTGGCACGAGTTTACCGGTTTGCTGGAAACGGTGCGGGCGCTCAAACGCACCAATTTCCCGCGCTCGCAACTCTACCGCCTGCGGCGCGTGATGGAAACAACGCCTGGAGTGATCGCCAGCGCCATGGAATACCTGTACACCCGTGCCCGTCAAACATCGCTGAGCGACACACTGATCGACCATATCGAACAGGCCTGGCAACCGTCGGACGCAACGCTGCGTCGTCCTGTAACGCCTCCCTGGCTGCCGCTGGCGCATCGGGCATACGAGACAATCTGGCCCGATCTCGCCGAAATGTACGACATGGTCTCCGTTGTTGTCGAGGAGCAAGAATGGTCAATATCATCATTGATCTCGAAGTGCTGAGCGATACGCCCGTGAGTGTCGGTGCAGGCGGCAGCGCCGGAACGCTTGCCGACAAAGTGATCGCGCGCGATAGCCGGGGGCGTCCGCTTATTCCTGGCTCGCAGGTCAAAGGGCGCGCGCGCCACGCCGCCGAAGCGATTGCAGCCACGCTTGGACTCGGCGTGCCGCAGAATTTCGGCGACGAGACCGATACCATCATCCGGCGCATGTTCGGTTCGCCGCAGCAACGAGCGCCGCTTCACTTCGCCAGTCTGATCGCTGATGTCGGAGAGGCGCAGGCTGTGCCGCAATGGTTGAGTCAGATCCGCCCTAGCGTGGCGCTCAACCGGCGACGCGGCACGGCGGAGGATGAGCGCCTGTTGTTTCAGGAAACGGCGCTGCGCGGGATGCGTTTCACCGCTCGACCGGCGATTGTCGGCACGCTCCCTGACCTCGGTCATGTCGCGCTGCTGTGGGCTGCATTGCGCGTCGTTGATCGCTGGGGCAGCGCGAAGTCGCGCGGACTCGGATGGGCGACAACAAGAGTGCAGGTAACAGTGGCCGGTCAGGTACAGGACGATGACGTTCTCGCGGAGGCGTTGCGCGGTCTGGTGCGCGGGGGAGGAGCGTAATGCACGAGACGTTGCTGATAGTCGAGGCGCGTGAGCCGATCGCCTTCCCGGAGAGCAAGCCCGGCGCGCAGTTCCGCCGCAGCCTGCCGTTCGTGCCGGGAGCGGCGCTGTTTGGCGCGCTGGGCGGCGCGCTGGATCGGAGTGGGCGCTTCGATCCGGCGCTCCTGGGGCGGCTGCGCTGCCGCAATGCCTACCCGACGCACAAAGGTGACGCATGGGTGCGCCCGTTGCCCGCAACCGCCATCACGCCAAAGGGCGAGAGTCGCCTCCGCGACTCGCTGGTGCAGCGGGTGTGCTGGGAACAACAGACCCCGCCCGCGCTGGTGTACGCGCCAACTGATGCCGAGGGGCGTCCCTGGGAAGCGGCTGGTCAGAAGTTCTACACCATCACGGATGGGAAACCGGAGTTCCGCGATGTCACACAGCGCATCCACACGCGCGTGGCCATCAACCGGCGGCGCGGCACGGCAGAGGATAGCCTGCTCTATTCCTTTTTCGCCATCAACGAGACAACGCTGGAAACAGACACGCCAACGCGTTTCATCGGCAGCCTGGCGATGATCGATCTCGATGACGCCGCTGTCTGGCGTCAGATAACGGACCTTGTCACACAGCAGATTGATCGCCTTGGCGCGCGCCAGACAACCGGCATCGGCGGGGTGCGGATCACACTGCGCGATCTTCCGGCTGAGCGCAGCATCCGCGAGCGGGTGGAAGCGCTGACCAGACGGTTCACCCGGCAGATTGAGCGCTACCAGGCGCTCGGCGGCGCAGCGTGGCGTCTTTCCGGTGAGGCGTTCACCGTCAACCTGGTTTCCGATGCCATTCTGTTGCGCGATGGCTGGCTGCCAACCCAGGAACTGAGCGCTGATATGCTGCGCGACGCCACCGGCATCGAGGCGCGGCTCGTGCGCTCATTTACCACAACGCGGATCGTAGCAGGATGGCACGCCCTCTGGCAGCGCCCCAAAACGTCACACATCGCCGTGCGCTTCGGCAGCTTGTACGTGTTCGAGGCGCAGCGCCCGCTGACCGATGACGATTACGCCGCCCTGGAACGCCTCGAACGCGACGGCATCGGCGAGCGTCGCCAGGAGGGGTTCGGGCAGGTGCGCATCTGCGATGACTTTCATTTGATCGATTAGGAGAAGAGCATGGATCCGCAGAGCAGTGACGAACTGCGCCGCGAACTGGCGCTCGACCAGGCGATTGGCGCCCAACTCGACGCGCTGGTGCGCCGCGCCAACCAGGCAGTGCTTCAGTTGCGCGGCAAAGAGAAGATGGAAGAGAGTCAGTTGCGCAACCTGCTGGATGCCGCGATGGAGTCTGGCTCGGTTGAGGTGACTGCCGGGTTTATCCGCTATCAGATCGGGCGTGACAATGCCAACTGGAAAGACTTCGGGCATCACGTCATCAGCGATCTTGGCGAACTGGGACGCGATGAGACCGAAAAAGTCGTTGATTCTTTGAAACACATGGGCATCGCCGACGCCGATGCGCTCAAGCCGCGCATCCAGGTGCGCCTGATGCAACTCTATCTTGGGTACATCAATCGCGCCTTTGTGTACGCCAAAAAGGCGAACGGTTTTGATCATCTAGAGGAGGTCGTCAGTGTCGCGTGAACCGATCTATTCCTTCGCCGCGCTGCACAATCGCCTGACGGTGCGCGGCGATCTGCTGGCGCTGACGGCGCTGCGCATCGGCGCGGGGCGGACAACCGAGATCATTGCCAACGACCTGCCGGTGCTACGCGATGCCTTCGACCGTCCCTTCATCCCCGGCGCGTCGCTCAAAGGCGCTCTGCGCGCGCAGGTTGAGTCCCTGGTGCGCGCCGTCCAGCCCGATCAGGCGTTCGACCTCGAACAAATCGAAGCCCATATGCGCCGAGAGATCAGCCAGTTGAAAGAGCAGCACGATGATGACATGGAACTGAGCAAAGCCATCTGGCGCGCCTCAACCCTGATCGACCTGACCTTCGGCGCGCCGTGGGTTGCGGGGCGGGTGTTCTTCAAAGATGCGCATGTTGATCACCGACTCTGGTTTGGTCAGTTCGAGACGCGCAACGGCGTCGGCATCAACCGCGATACCGAAACGGCTGAACCTGGGCTGCTCTACGATTACGAGGTCGTTCCTGCCGGCGCGCGCTTCCATTTTGATCTGGTCGTCGAAAATGCTGCGCCATGGCAACTGGGCATGCTGCTGGCGGCGCTCAAGCCATGGCAGCGCGGCGAGGTGCAGATCGGCGGGTTCCGCTCGCGCGGTTTGGGGTATGTGCAACTGGTTGGGCGCGAGGGACGCGAAGCGCCGGAGATTCGTTACATCGCTGTGCGCGAAGGCGTGGCCGGCGTTAATGATGTCATTGCCTGGCTCAACGGCGGCGGCGAGGCGGTCGGCGCCGATCAAGAGCGGGAATGGGTTGCCGCGTTCCGCGCAGTGCTTGAGCAACCTGAGCAGGCGAAGGAGATGATCAATGCATAAAGCGACCTTTCTGAACGGGACGCTGCGCCTGACCATCCGCCCCGACGGTCCGATCCTCATCAAGGCGGGTGAGACCGGCGGCGGCGACCCGACCTTGCCCGAAATGCAGTTTGTGCGCACGAAGTACGCCGTCTCCGACGGCAGCGGTTCGCAGTATGCAGCAGGCGCGATCTACCTGCCGGGTCCCTCGCTCAAGGGAGTAATCCGCGCCCATTGCGAACGCATCTGTCGCACCCTCGACGGCGACGCGCTGCAAAAGGAACGAAAAGAGCGACGCCGGCAGTTCGATGAGGCAGAGAAGATACCGGAAGATGCCCGACCCATCCCGCTTGCCGACAATCCGCTTGGCGACGGCGCGCGGTACAAAGGTCTCGAGGATATGCGCTACAACTCGGGTCGGGCAATTGAGGCGATGCGTGAAAAGATTGGTACCGCTGCTGTCTACCGCCTCTCTTCATTTGTGGCGCAACTCTTCGGCAGCACGGCGCTGGCGGGGCGCGTGCGCTTCGCCGATGCTTACGGCAAACACGTGGTCACCGAAGAGCGCAACGGCGTCGCCATTGACCGCGTATACGGCTCGGTTGCCGACGGTCCGTTCAACTACGAAACTGTCGTGAGCGGTGAGTTTCCGACGCGGATCGACTTCAAGAACGTGACACTGGCGCAATTGGGGTTGCTGGGGCTGGCGCTGCGCGACCTGGCGGAAGGGCGTGTTGCGCTGGGGTTCGGGAAATCGCGTGGACTGGGGCGTATCACGGCATCGTTCGATAGCCTCGACATCCTGTACCCGACCTGTGTGCTGGAAGGGAATGCGCTGCGGCTGGTCGGCAGAGACATCCGCCTGCCCGCCGGTCATTTCGGCGGCGTGGGCGCCTTCGGCGGCGACGCCTATCGCGCCTATGATTTCCCCGCCGATGACACCGCACCGCTGCCGGAGGGTCTGCGCTTCCAGGAGGAAGAAACGATGGGGGTGCGGCTGCACGCCGAAGGCGCCGATCAGGTCAAGGCGATCTGGAAGGCATGCATGCCTGCGTGGAGACGGGAGATCGGATTATGAACAACGTTGGCTATATGTACCGCCTACGCGAAGCGACCGGCGCCGAAGTGCGCCGTGTGGTCCGTGAATACGTGGGAATCCCGTGCTGGACCTTCGGCGGCGCATCGTTGTGGGATGTTGCGCCGGCAGATGGGAGCGCCAACCTGCGTCCGATAACGCAACTGAGCGACATCGAACGTCTCAACATCCGCGGCGATTTCGGGCATGCCTTTTCGGAGCGCGCCGAAGCGCGCTGGAAGCGATTGGACGACGACGCCTATGATCTGCTCGTCTTGAGCGAAGCGGAACTTTTTATCGAGGGCGCCTGCCCGCTGACGTGCGAAGGCGAGCCGTGGGAAATCGAGCGACCGGCGAAGGCGATGATCCTGCAAACCGATAAGCGACCGGCGATCAAGTACGTGCTGTACCGCGCGCCGCTCGGTGCGCTGCAACTCGTGCGGTTGGCAGGGCTGACAGAGGAGGAACGACGATGAGCAACGACCGGCGCAACCGTGGCGGCGCACAACCGCTGCCCAAGCCGTATGATTTTGTGCCGTTTGCGTCGCGGGTCGAACGCCGCGCGCCCGAAGGACATCATCGCTATACGCACCTGAACGGTGTGCTGCACGCACGCATCATCGCACGATCACCGGTGCACGTCGCCTCTGGTTTGCTCGAACAAACGTGCAATCAACGTTATCCGATGGTCAAGGCGCATTTCCGCGTCAATGGGACGCCGGTCATTCCAGGTACTTCGATCAAAGGGTGCATTCGCAGCATTGTTGAAGCGATTTCGTCTTCTTCGGTGAGTGTGACGCGAGCCCGTCAACTGCCGCGCGAACTCAAAGCATCGGAGAAACCAGAGAGCGTAGATGTATCACAGCGGATCTTTGGCGCGCTGGGTTACCAGGGACAGGTGCGCTTCAGTGATGCCGTCCTTACCAGCGAGCAAACGGAAATAATGGGTACGCCACAATTGTTCCGTCCGCGCCCCGAAGCGCCGGTCTATCTGGACGCGAGGAATCGTCTGAAAGGGCGCAAATTCTACATGCACGGCAAACCGGCATCTGGCGACCTTCCACTCGAAGTGTGTCCAGTCGGTAGCGCGTTTACGTTTCGGATGGATTTCGAGAACCTGACGCCGGGTGAACTTGGCCTGCTCCTGATTGCCCTGGGGCTTGGCGAGCCGCGATGGTATCCCAAGCTAGGAGGCGGAAAACCGGCGTGTCTGGGGACCATTGAGGTAGTCGAGCCAAAGGTTGAGATCACGGAACCGATGCAGCAGTGTTACAACGATTTCGACATGCCTGCACCGCAGACGAGAGACATTCCGGATTTGCTTCAGGCAGCGCGTCATGAACGCCTGGTATTGGAAAATCAAGCGCGTCGTTTGGCAGACATCCTGCGCTGGCCCCGCGACGACCGCCGGTGTCCAGATCGGAGTTATTAGAGCAGTCCCTTTTGACCTGTCATGCGTTTGACGCGCTGGCTAAGCCGGTCGAAGCCAGCGCCTGCCGGACGTTCGACGCGCTGGCTAAGCCGGTCGAAGCCAGCGCCTGCTGGGTGTCCAATAATGCCTGGGAGTGGGCACTATGCGAAATACCGGAATGACAAACGACTTGATGGAACGCGCATCAGCCATGGCGCTCAAGCTGCGCGATACTCGCGTTGACCCAAACGAAGCGCGGAAGGCGCTGGCATATCTGCGCACCCGCAAGGATGGGAAAGCCTTCTTCGCCTATCTACAGGCGATTGTCAACAATGGTCGCGTCGTTATCCGTTCGAACCAGACGATTGAGTACTACCGCAATCTGCTGGCAGCAAGCCAGCAACATTTGCGCAATCTTTCGCCGCAGGACATGGCGCTCACGCTTGGATGGGCGATCCGTTTGCTCAAGTACTATGATGCTGTGCCAGAAACGGAGCGTCAACACC
This sequence comes from Roseiflexus sp., assembly GCF_057785375.1. Taxonomy (NCBI): domain Bacteria; kingdom Bacillati; phylum Chloroflexota; class Chloroflexia; order Chloroflexales; family Roseiflexaceae; genus Roseiflexus; species Roseiflexus sp. Next base: position 120,050 of record NZ_JBYNRX010000080.1, on the reverse strand, counting down.
TTGACATTGTGGAGGCTTCTCCTTCGCAGCCCGCCTCGCGCGCATCGTCTGAGACGCCACCCCTCCCCAAACCACCCCCTGCCACGCGCCCGCCTTCTGCATCGCCCGCGCCGTCCGCAGTGCAAACCGCACCACCCGCGCCGCCTGCGAGTATTCCCCTGCCAGGAGAGGTCTTTTCCGGCGAGGTGCTGGAGGTTGATGAAGACGCTGTCGAGGTGAAGGTGAAAAATTTTAACCCGAAGCACGTGATTGGCGTCATACGCGCCGAGATGATTCCGGATCGCAATACCGCACGGTATTCGGCAGGCAACACCGCCCGCGTCGAAGTGGTTGCCGCGCAACAAAAGGGCGACAGGACCATCCTGGAGTTGAAACCGGCGCCGAGAAGGAAGGCGCGCTCCTAGATGCAATACGTTTCCAATAAGGACGACAAGCCGTCACTGACAGGTCCTGAGCGCGGCGCCTCTGCGCCTTTGTGTGCGTTTATTTGCAGGGTATTGGTCTCAGGCGCAATCATCCGGCACAGACGCTCCCAAATCACACCGTCTCATCCGGCGAACCGGCAAAAAAACCGGTGACAGGCGCACTGAAGGGAAGCGACGGCGAGGTAAGCGTGCCATCCACAGCGATCAGCTCGGTGTGCAGGAAGGCGCTGGTGATCGGGTCGGGGGATGTGCAGAGGATGACGTCACGCGACGCAGGGCGCACAATCCAGTATTCCGGCACGCCTGCACGTGCATATGAGAAACGTTTGATGGTTTCATCAGTCTCAGGGTTCGATGGCGACAACACTTCGACAATCAGCGCCGATACGCCGTTAATACGGCGGTCGTGGATGATGTGACGGTCCACGGCGCCCAACGACAATATCCGGCTGGACCGGATCACAGCCAGGCATCCGCATGCCGACCGGCGCCCACGCCGTCCATACTTTCCTGTGTCGGTCAATCTGCGCAATTAACTGAAGCGCAATCTGACGCACAATCCATTGATGACTTCACTGCAAAGAGCACCCACGAAGGTCACAAAGTGATACAAAGGAAATGCTCTTCATGTTTATTCACCTTCGTGCGCTTCGGGTCCTTGGAGGTGAAGCCTTTGTGCAGCGGACAACATCATCATAACTGCGACTATCGGCGCCAGGCGCTGCCCGAATGCCAGCCAGCGCCGTATGCGAATAGGGATCGTCATATCTTTGACTTCACTGCAACAAGCAACCACGAAGGTCACAAAGGGACACAAAGGAAATGCTCGTCAATTCACCTTCGTGTCCTTGGTGGTTACGCCTTTTTGCAGCGGACTCATCGAAAAAAACTGGGCGCTGTCGTCACGAATAACACTCCATCAATCACTTCGTAGCGATTCCCGTCGTCCGGCAATGTCGTCCAGCGCTCGTGGTTCCAATCGGCGTCAACCGAGCGTAGCGCAACGACGAGACAGCCGGGAAAGGAGTGGTTGCTGTCATACGCCCTCCTGAACAGGTGAGATTAGGAATATGGTACCCCACGACGCTGCCATGACGCACCATTCGGTAGCAGTGCAGGGCTGCCGTCGTGATTTGTCAGGGAACTGCCGCATTGCTGCGGGCTGAAGCCCTTGCTGAGGGCGCAGTTCGACCACGCTCACTGCAGGCGGTTCGACTGCGCTCACCGCAAGTGAAAGCCCCTCCGGGGCTGATCTCGCAGGGGTAGAATTTTCCGGATGTGCTGCGCGTTTTTCGCACCCCGACGTCTTTGCTCCTCATTCCCCCTGCCCCCTTTTCCCACGCTGTGCGGAAGGGAGGAGCGTCACTCTTCGTATTCCTTCGCGTCCTTCGTGGAAGGTACGCGTGCCTCCAGCGTTCGAGAGGCGCGCAGGCATATGAACGAATCCGTGTTCTCTCTCAAGGCGCCTGCAACCCCAGCGCCTGCAAGGTTGCCTCATCGAGCGACCGGTCGTTTGTGCCGTCGCGGGTCAGGCTAAAGCCGCCGGCATAATCCCACATCGCCCAACCGATCCGGCGCGCTTCGAGCGCGGTGCGCACATCGGTCAGCCAGGCAAGGCGATCCGCTGGCGTTGTGATCAATCGGTAGACCCCAAACTCGTTGCAGTTCAGCGGCACGTTGTGCTGTGCGCCCCATGCCGCCGCCTGGTCGAGACGCTGCCCGATACGTGTGGCGCCCCAGCCGCTCTGACCATAGAAACGGATTTCTTCCTGCGCGCGCGGATTGTCGATCATCGCCAGCGCAGCCGCGATCCGTTCCGCATCGACGGGGTAGGGAACGCCGCAGTAGTGCCGCCACATCTCGTACCCCCACGTCGCGCCCTGATGGGTGAACTCAAACGGTTCGTAGAAGTGGAAGTTGTAGACCACGTTGCGATCCGCCACCGGCGTGAGTTGCACTAACCCGTCGATGCTGGCCCATCCGTCGCCGCTGGCGATCAGCGTATGGCGTGGCGCGCCCTCGCGCATTGCCGCCAGAAAACGACGCAGCACCGCCTCCCAGCGCAGCGGGTTGTCGAAATGCGCTTCGTTCAACGCCTCCAGGAACAGCATCCCCGGATCGCGCGCGCTGAGATGCGTCGCCAATGCCCGCCAGAACCGCACGACCGCATCCACAAACTCGTCATCCGTCGCCAGCCGGTTCACAAAGCGATCCTCCGGGTGCAACTCAACGATCACCGCCAGGTCCGCCTCGAGGATCATATCGAGCGCGGCATCGAACAGCGGCAACCGGTCAGAATCGAGGCGCGCCGGCTCGCGTTCACTGAAGAGCACATACGGGTCGAGCGGGAAGCGCACGTGGGTCAGACCAACCCGGCGCAGCGCGCGGAACTCATCGGCAGTATGGCGCGATTGGAGCGTGGCGCGGGAGAACGGCGCCTGAGCGAACCAGTGGCTCATATTGACGCCACGCGCCAGGCGCGCCAGGCGATCCGCAGGGATGCCGGCGGGCGTCGTACATCCGGCGACGCTCAGTGACGCAGCGGCGGTTGCGATCTGGAGAAACGTGCGACGATTCATCGGCGCTACACTTTATCCGGCATGACACCTTCGGCGATCCGCCTGCGGAACAGCGCGACCGTCTCAGCGACCGCCTGTTCCAGCGGCGTAAACGGCAATTCGCCGATCACCCGCTCGAGCGGCGCGGCATCGAACGCTTCCGGGAAAGGAAGCGGCTTTTCATCGAAGGTGATCAACCCGCGCACCTGCGGCGCCACCGCCTCAATCGCTGCCACAATTTCGCCCATTGTCGCCACACTGCCGTTCAGGTTGAAGATCTCTGCGCCCTGGAATGGCGCGCGCGCGCAGGCGATGAAGGTGCGCGCCACATCATCGGCGTACTGGTAGGCGGCGCGCCCGCCATACGGAATGTGGTGCGGTTTGCCGAGCGCCGCCGCAACCATCGCCTTCGTCGGACTCGACGTCAACCCCTGGTCGCGCCCCGGTCCATAGACGATGTACGGGCGCAGACCAATGCTCGCCACCTGTGCATCCTGCCAGTAGACGCGCGCCGTGCCCTCATTGGCTTGCTTGAACACGCCGTAGAGCGTCGTCGGATGCCCGATGGCGCCGTGCGCCACCACGCCGGAGACATCGGCATCGACCGCGTCGTACACCGCCGCCGACGAGGCGTAGACCACGCTGCCGATCCGGTCGCGGCGCCGCGCGACCGCCTCGAAGACATTGACCGTACCGACGACATTGACGCGCGCGCCGAGCGGCGGGTTGGCGCGCACAAACGGAATCTGGAGCGCCGCCAGATGGATGACGCGCGTGATGGCATGCTCGTCGAGCGCGCGCTCGAGCGCCTCCAGATCGGTGATGTCGCCGTTCACAAACGTCACCTGTTCCAGTTCCTCATCGGACATGATCAACTTCAGGCGGCGCGGGTCGCTCGCCAGGTCGAAGACGACGACCGGCGTCCCTTCACGCGCCAGGTTGCGGACCGTCCACGCGCCGATACATCCGAGCGCGCCGGTGATCAGGAAACGTTCGTCGTGCATGGCGGTTGTAGAACTCGCATTCAGTACAATGAAGAGCGCAGGCTTCTGTCAGCGGAGAAAGAACTATGCCCTGCAACGCAGGCGCCGACTAGTGATCATCTGATACCAGGTCGCGTTCAGTCAGACAAACCGTTCATGCGTTCGTTGTGCAAGGCGCAACGGTCAACGCGCACCGGCGGGCATGTCGTGGATGCAGAGTGCGCATTGGCATTAGCAGCCCTGGCGGGGCTTCCACTTGCGGTGAGCGCAGTCGAACCGCTTGCAATGAGCATGGTCGAACTGCGTCCTCAGCGAGGGCTTTCGCCCACAGCGGCCCGGTGTCCTGCTCCACGCACCGGCAGTATGGTCCAAATGACTGCGCATTGGTTATGAGCGTTGTCCATCGTGCAGAGCGATTGTTGCGGCTATTATAGCACGGGATAGAAAGATGAAGATCGCTGCTGAATGCGGGGAATATCGGCGATTCGGCAGCGGGCGGGCGCTATGGTTTGCTCGGCAGCGCCCCGGGCGCGTTTTTGTAAAGTCGGCCACCGTCGTAGTCCAGTACGGCGCATATGACGCCGCCTATCCGACCCTGGCGCTACAGATGGACAAACCGCCGCCCCTTTTCCTGCTTCGGCAATCTCATACTAACTTGCGTTCAGTCAGACAAGATGTTCGAGCGTTCGTCGTGCAAGAAGCAATGGTCAACGCACTCCGGCAGTCGTAGACGCAGACTGCGCATCGGCTTCAGAAGCCCCGGCGGGGCTTTCACGTGCTCAGCGAGGGCTTTCGCCCGCAGCGCCCCAGCGTCCTGCGGCACGCTCCGGCGGTATGGTACGAATGACCGCGCCTGAGTATAAAAACGCTCCACGTGCGAGCGCCTCTCGCCCCTTGCCTCCTGTTGTTAGAGCGCCATGACGCGCGTATTGACGAAGTACGGGAAATTGAACGCCGTCATATCGCCTGTGCGCAAGCCGGGGATGGGCATCAGACGCGCCGTGAGCGGCTTGCGTAGCGCGCCTGCCAGCGCTGCGACTTCCGCCAGTATGCCTTCGATCTGCTCGATGGGCGTGTCCCCCGGCAGCGGAATAGTATCGAGACCCGTGCCACACACCGTGCTGAACGCCAGCAGGTCGCGCCACCCATAGCGCCCCTCAGCGTTGCGCTGCGCGAGCACAGCATCCTCCAGCACCGGCAGCATCACCCCGCTGAACCCAATCAGGACGACCCCCGCAGCGCGAATAGCATCGGTACAGGCGCGAATAACCGCCAGTGTGCCGGGTCCGCCGAATGGTGCGCCGCTGACGCGCTCGATAGCCGCGCCAATACTGCAAGTCGGGTCGGGATGCGGCGCCAGCGACCAGTCACATCCCGCGACGTACACGCCATGCGCCTCATCGATTCCTTTGAGTGCGCCACGGATGTGTGCATCATGCTCTGCGATTCGCGTTTTCAGGTTTTCCTCGAAGTGCTGGATTCTGGCAGCCACTGCCTGAAACGATGAGGAAACGCCATCATCTTCGATCTCGTGCGCCGCTTCCACTGCCAGCGCCGCCGCTTCTGGCCCGACAGCGAGCCACGGGTCGCCGCCGCTGTGGTAACTCGCCGGAAAGAACGGCGATCCCGGCGCAACCGACGCCAGCGCCGCAAACCGCAGATTGCCAAACCCATTCGGCGTCGCCGATGACAGCGCGGCAATCACGCGCGCTGCGGCTGCGATTGCCGCTGCGTCCGTCCTGCCATCGCGCCTGGCAAGACGCGCCGAGGTAAACACGATCTCCGTCGCTGCCAGCGCCTCCGCCAGCAACGCCAGACGGTCAGTTGCCACCCTTCCGATCGAAACATAATCGAACCCGGCATCGCGCGCCAGCGCTTCAGCATCATGCGCTATAGTCACAAGATCGGCGGGACGGTTCATCCCGCTCATATCGAGCGCCAGGCGCAGCGTCTGCACCACATACCCGGCATCTTCGAGCCGCCGCCGCGCCTCCTGTGCTGCCCGCGCCGCCTGCGCCACATCGCCCTCACAAGCGCTAGCCGTTAGTGTGCGAATGCGCATTTACACCTTGTCCTGCAATACACTCATCACCCGTTCAGCCCCCACAATCCGTCCCAACGCGGCGAGCGGATTCGGATCGGGACGCCACAACCACGCCACATCAAGCCAGAAACCAGGCAGAACCATCGAACGGTAGATATTGTCGTCGTCCGGCGGAACGGCGCGATACTGACCGCGCGTGTCGAGAACATAGAAATCGGCGCGCAACCGACCAGAGCGCGGGTCGATGATCCAGTACTCGCGCACGCCGACCGCCTGGTATTCATAGAACTTCTCGTCGCGATTGCGCGCCACGCTGTCGTCAGAAATCACCTCGACCACCAGATCGGCGGGTCCGGCGAGTTCGTGACGGGTCAGTCGCTCTTTGTGCTCCTCCGCCAGGAAGAACAGGTCCGGTTCCCGTCCAGGACCGTCCGGCAGCGCACGCACGGCAAACGGCGCGCTGCGCACGACGCCGAGACGCAGCGCACGCACAAACAGTCCCAGCAGCCGGTTGAGAAGATCGACAACGCGCTGATGCTCCTCTTCTATCGGCATATGGACGATAACCTCGCCGTTGATCCACTCACTCAGCCCCTCGTGGTCCCACGCCAACCACTCAGCATAGGTCATCCTGAGTGGCGCGGGATGCTGCGCCGCAGCCGAGGGATCAACCGCAGTCGGCGCACTCATGGCAGCCTCCTCATGAACCGGGCGATGCCTCCAGCGCCCATCCGCCAGCCTCGACCCGCAGTGTACCATCCGCGCGCCCCGGCGGCAACTCGATCGTCAACGGCAGGTCGGGGCGCAACCCAATCGGCGCGCTGCGGAACACCTCACGCCCGTCGAGCAGGATGCGCACCGGCGTCGCCGTCTGAACACGCGCCGCAACGACGCTGACCGTTAGCGCTCCGCCAGCCCGGCGCTGCACCCCAAGCGCGCCGGACTCGTTCGCCACAGCGAGATCGCCCAACCCCTGCAACGGCATCCAGTTGGCGCGGATCACGCGCTGATCACCGGCGTTCAGCGGCGGATCGTCCCAGAAGGTCGGTTGTGCGCCAATCCAGAGTTCAGCATAATCGCTGCCGTCGTCGGTGAACAGGCGGCGGTCGAAGTTCGCGCTGAACGCAAATACTTTTGTCCCGGCGAACCCGGCGTCGGACAGCGCCACCATCCCCGCGTCCGCCTGAGCGTCGTAGAAGCCAGCGAAGCGCACCGGTCGCACGGCGAACAGCCCCACATACCCGTTCCACGCCGACGGACGCGACAGGTCGCGTTGTTGATGGCGCGGCCAGCCCGCCGTCGCGCGCGGCGGCGGCAGATCGCGGTCTTCCGTGGCGTGAACGATCATCTGATCCACCGGCACAACGAAGCGCGCCGCAGGTCCAACCCGATTGGCAGCAGAGGCAAGCGCAGCATTCATCCACATTTGAAGTGGTTGAGGAGTGGCAGAAGCATTGCGCGCCGTCAGTTGCGTACTGAAAAGACCCTCATCGGCGCGCAGGACGACAGCGGCGGTCATATCCAGACCACGCTGACGCTCGACCGTTGTCATGCGCACGGTGATGGCATTGGTTTGCCGTTCGACCGTCATATCCCACGGGAAGGCTTCCAGGTAGCCATGTTCCTCAGTTGGCGCCGCCCATTCCAGCCCGCCGGCGCCCAACCACCAACCGCGCTGACCGAACGGCGCCGGTTTGACCACCGGGTTCTGGTAGAACGCATTCTGCCCGGTAGACTTGATCACTGCACGGTACAACCGTCCGCCGAGTTCGGGGAGGAACGTGAGTTCCAGAAAGCGATTTTCGACTATGACGGCGGGGTAGGTGCGCGGTTGCGGCAGACCGACGCGCGTCGGATCGAGGCGCGGGTAGGGATAGATCGGGTCGCCGGGATTGGTGGGCGCCAGCGCCAACTCGTAGTCATAAGTTGGAATGGTTAGCGTCGTCTCGCGGACGCGCACGCCAGAGAAGGGTGGCGCGGCGTAGCGCAGCGGGCGCCCATAGCGCCAGAGAAAATAATGCTGCCCGACATTCCCCATCTCGACCTGCCAGCGCGACGGGTTGGCGGGATTATAGGTCAGCAGGCGGCGCTCGAACGCCTGGAACATCACCGGCATCTCGTTCCCGCCGACGCGAACCAGCGCCCAGTATGGCTCACTGATCGGATAGCCGAAGGCGAACAGCGCGTCAACCGGCGCGGCTCTCATAAAATCGCGAAAGACGCGCGGCACGTTATGGCCCGTCACCGGCTCATAGCGCACAATCGTCGTCGCCGGCAGCGCCAGGTCGGTCCGTTCGGCAAGACCGTCGGGACCGAGCAGCGTGCTGACCCGTGCGCCGATGCGTTGAGGCGCGCGCCCGCCGCCATCGAACGCGACATACGCGGCAAGTTGTGCATACGTCGGCGCCTGCGGATTATCGACCGGATCGCCGGCGACGGGGATGGCGGCGGGCGCGCGCTGCTCGAAAGTCTCGAATCCGGTTTGAATCCTGCCGGTGATCAACTCGACCACCAGCCGTCCGCCGGTGACAAACCAGGGGGATCGGCGGTTGCCGTTCGGATCATTGATTTCCATCCGCGCTTTATCGAAATACTGCACCAGGCGCGTATCTCCCGGTGCGCCTGGAAAGTATTCGTAGCGCATCTCGCCGGGAGCGGCGCCATACGTCCACGAGCGCTGCACCACACCAGTCGCAACAGCCCGGTCAGTGCGCGTCCACAACGCAGCAAAGGCGGAGTCGGCGAAACCATCGGGAAGGGGTGCGGCAGAGACCGGCGCAGCGGGAACCAGCAGCGCAACGGCGACGAGGAGCGCCAGGAGTGGTTTCATAAGGATGACTCTCTTCTTGACGTATATTGTATACCCATGCTATAGTCATACTATCCCAGAAAGGTATGACCATGGCATCCATTGTAGGACAAAAAGGGCAGATTGTCATCAATAAAGATATCCGCGAACGTTTGGGAGTCAAACCCGGCTGGATCGCACTTCAGCGTCTGGTAGACGGGCATGTGGAACTTTACTTCGTTCCGCCGGAGCATGATCAATCACTGAAAGGAAGTCTGGCAGCACACATCACGACCGGCGTCAGCAACGGGTCGTGGGCGGAGACGCGCATGCGAGCCTGGGAAACGGCGGCCCGACGGAAAGAAGATCTGTCAGGAGAGGACTCCTGATGAGCGGATTGCTGGATACAAGCGTGGTAGTGCGGTATCTCACCGGCGAGCCGCCGGATCTGGCGATGCTGGCCGCACAGGTGATCGACAGTGACGAACATCTGCTCATCACTGATGTTGTTCTTGCCGAAACCGCGTATGTTCTCACCTCCGTCTACGGCATCCCGCGTGAAGCTGTGGTAGATACGCTGGTTCTTTTTCTCCAGAAGCGCAACATCTTCCCATCTGCGCTGCGCAAAGAGACGCTGCTCCAGGCATTATTGCTCTGCCGCCCGTCAGGACGCATTTCCTTCGCAGATGCGCTCGTCTGGGCAGCCGCCATTGAAACGGACGACAAAATCGTCTACTCCCTCGACGCCCGCTTTCCGCGCGATGGCGTCGAAGTGCGACGCAGCAGGGCATCATAGCGCGAACAGGCAGATCAAGGTCTCGCCAGATCTTTGCCGGAGGCGATAGCCTGGAACCAGCCGGGAGATTCCGCTTTCAGGCGCTCAAATTCGGCGCGTGTGCAGACAAACAAGTCAATTCCCACCGGGAATCCGACCGGCAGAAAGCCAACAGCACGTTCACGCATCGGCGTATCCGTCGAGGAGAGGATCAGGCACAGGTCAACATCGCTCCCAGGTCTGGGGATGCCGTTTACCCACGAGCCGAACCAGATGATGCGCTCAATCTCCGGATGCGCAGCAAACAGGCGATTTGCATATTCCCTGACAGCCTGTTCGACGCGCGCTCGATCAATTGATTTGATGACGACAGAACTCAAGGATGGTCTCCGCATATCGGATGGCTTCTTCTGCTTCCTCTTTCGTGTAAAAATCGGTCGGCGCGCCGGAAGCAAACCCATTCGGATAGTGGGTAGGGATGTAGTGCTTGTCCAGGACGCGGCAATGGTCCACCAGTTTGGGCGGCGTCTGGATGTCTGGCGGCAGATTTCCGATCAGCGCGGTAAGCGTGTGCCCCCACGCCTCCATCCCCAACCGCTGAAACAATGACTTCAAAGCTTTTTCTGCGGCCTGCTGGGCGGCAAAGCAACTCCACTCATAATCGCCATCGTCCAGGGCATTCCGGGCATGGCGCAGGTCCGCCTCAGCCTGTCGAAACCAGTCTGCGTACCTGTTGGTCATCGTTCCGGGGCCTTTCATGCGATGTTCAGGCTCAGCGTTCATGGCTCTATTGTACTCCGATATGTAGACCGCCATCGATACACGTTACGCCTTTACGTCTCGTGCGTGAACCTTTCTGGAGAGCGCCATCATCCTCGAACCACCATCATTATCCCGTCCTGGTGCACAATCGGCATCGCAAAGTTGAACACATCCGCCTGCGCGCAGAGTTCCATATCGGCAAGCGGGAGGTGGGGATGGGCAGGATCGCCAAAGCGTCTGCCGAAGGTCGACTCGCGCACCCGGCGCTCGAACGGCGCCGGGTCGGGCGTCTGGCCGCGCAGATGCGCCGCAAGATACTCGGCGCACGCAATATCCTCATCGCCATCACGGTCGATATAGACCCCAGTAACCAGGAGGGTGACGCGTGACGGATCGAGGCGGCGCAGCAAACGTGCAGTAGCGACGGCGCACACCAGCGAGCCGCCAAGGAGCAGAGCGGCGTGTCGGGCGATGGTTGCGCCACGAACGCCGCCAGCCGTACAGAGCACAACATCCCGATTGGTCAGGCAAACATTGCGCAGAGCGGCAGGTGAATTGCCAAAGTCGAACCCATCAATGGGGAAACCGCCGGGCACTGCGCCAACCGTTGCAGCGGAAGGGAAACGGCTCGCCAGCACGCGGGCTTCGTCGGGGGTCGCTGCAAGCAGAAGCGCGCGCGCGCCGGCATGGAACAGGTAGGCAGCAGTTGTAAATGAGCGCAACACGTCAATGACAACAACCGCCTCATTGGGTGCAGCGCCGCAGTAGGTTTGCAGATCGGCGAGTGCGATCTCCATTGCAGTTCAGAGGGTGTCTGAAAACTCGCCTCACGAGGTGCAGTCGGGCGGGCGAAGGGAGCGCCTTTACCCGCCCGATTGACGTTTCAGACACGCTCTCATAGAGCGATCAACCAAACCTGGATCATCAAAGACGTGGAGCGGCTGAGCCCGTCGCAGCCGACGTTGGCTGAGCTTGTCGAAGCCAACGTCAGCAAATATGCGCGAGCGGTTCGACCGACTTCAGTGGAAGAAGCCGACGTTGGCTGAGCCTGTCGCAGCCAACATCAGCCGCAAGGCGGTCAACACGGGCAAGTATTGTGCACCATCTGGTTGATCGTTCTATCAGGCGTTGCGGATCGTTTGCAGTTGGCGACATCCAGGAGCACGCATCAGATGATGTGGTAGGCAAGGATATACAAGTGATGCCGCCTGCCCACATGGTCACGCGCGTGATCGCTAAACGTCCCTTCGATCTTGAACCCCAGGCGCTCGAAGATCGCAATGCCGCTCGTCTGCTCCTGCAGAATCTCAACGATCACCTTTGCCACCCCCAGGTCGCGGGCTGCATCGAAAATCGCCTGCGCCATGGCAGTGCCAAGGCCGCAGCGGCGATAATCTGTACGCACGATCAGATGAATATCACCGACGTGGCTCGACCATCCCGGCAATCGCCGCACCGCACTGTAGCCGACAATCTCGCCGCTCTCCGTCACCGCAACCAGCTGGCGCCAGTTTTCTGCCGCATATGCGTTGACCAGACGGTTGATGATCTCGGGGTTGTGCAAGTCGGTCTCAAGGTAGAGCCAGTCATCGTCCGGCAGCGAACGACCAAACTGGAGCAACGCATCGCGATCATGCTCAGCGAGCGGGCGAATCGTCACAGTCTGGCCGTTGCGCAACGTTGCGGCAATCGGCGCTTCTACGCGCTCAACCATACAATCACCTCCTGTCATGATACTACGGTTCGCTATCGCCTTCCGGCGTCGTCCAGTTCATTGTCGTTCGCCGATGGATCAGGCAGCACGCCCATGGATGTGGAGTGCTCTTACTTTACTATATCACAGACGCTGCCGCATGAGCGTCTTCGCCATATCTGGTGAAGAAATGGTTACTCGCTACAAAAACATCCTAACACCACATTGATAACCCTGCCACTACAATGGTACAATAGGAGTTGCAACCTATTCCTGCATACCTGCTGCGACGACGGATGTTGAGGGCTGTTCTGCATGCTGGCTGTCGCTCCGCGATACGATAACAGCCAGAGTGCAGGCAGTTGGGCGCTCACATGAATTACTCCAGAGCCGGATAATTTCACCTGGCGGCATCGCTGATGTGATGGCGCAGCTTTGCTATCGCAGACATTAAGGAGGAAGCAATGGCGACCAACGGACGCGACGTGGTGGTGCTGAGCGGTGTACGCACCCCCATCGGCAATTTTGGCGGCAGTCTCAAGGATCAACCGCCAAGCGAACTGGCGGCGCAGGTCGTGCGTGAGGCAGTGAAGCGGGCAGGGGTCGAGCCAACGGAGATCGGGCAGGTGGTGTTTGGCAACATTATTCATACGGATGGGCATGATCACTATCTGGCGCGGGTCGCGGGCGTGAAAGGCGGTCTGCCGGTGGACGTTCCGGCGCTGACGCTGAATCGTCTGTGCGGCAGCGGGTTGCAGGCGATCATCTCAGCAGCGCAGACGATTATGCTGGGCGATGCCGACGCTGCTGTCGCCGGCGGCGCCGAGTCGATGAGCCGCAGCCCGTATTGGGCGCCGGCGATGCGCTGGGGCGCGCGCATGAATGATGTCACGATGGTCGATGTCATGGTTGCAGCGTTGAGCGACCCGTTCGACGATGTGCACATGGGGGTGACCGCCGAGAACGTCGCTCGCAAATGGGAAATCACCCGCGAGGATCAGGATGCGCTGGCGGTCGAGAGCCACAAACGCGCCGCAGCAGCTATTGCCGAAGGGCGCTTCAAGGATCAGATTGTCCCAATTGAGATCAAAGTCAAGGGTGGGACGCAGTTGTTCGATACCGATGAGAGCGTTCGCCCCGACACAACCCTGGAGAAACTCGCCAAACTGCGCCCGGTGTTCGACAAGCAGGGCACGGTCACGGCGGGGAACGCGTCGAGCATCAACGATGCTGCGGCGGCTGTGGTGCTGATGGATCGCAGCGTCGCCGAGCAGCGCGGCTACAAGCCAATGGGTCGTCTGGTTGGATACAGTATGGTCGGCGTCGATCCCAAGTACATGGGCATCGGTCCGGTGCCGGCGGTGCGCAAGGTGCTGGAGCGGACCGGGTTGACAATCAGCGATATCGATGTCTTCGAGGTGAACGAAGCGTTTGCAGCGCAGGCGCTGGCAGTGCTCCGCGACCTCGAACTGCCGATGGACAAAGTCAATCCGAACGGCAGCGGCATTTCGCTCGGCCACCCGATTGGCGCCACCGGCGCGATTTTGACGGTGAAAGCGCTTTACGAACTGCACCGCACCGGTGGTCGCTATGCATGTGTCACCATGTGTATCGGCGGCGGTCAAGGCATCGCTGCGATCTTCGAGCGGATGTAGCAAGGTTTGGCAGCGGAAACGTTGAACCCATGCCTCGGCAGGCGTGCGGGTTGAACGTGGAAACCTTGAAGGGAGGGGCGTCCCCGGTGGGCGCTCATCAGGTTGCAAGTCGCAGAAGGTACGAGACATTAGAAGTCGAAGGGGTTGGGGGAAGGAGCGCTGGTTTCGGGTTCTCGGTTCTCGGTTCTCAGTTCTCGGTTCTCAGTTCTCAGTTCTCAGTTCTCAGTTCTCAGTTCTCAGTTCTCAGTTCTCAGTTCTCAGTTCTCAGTTCTCCTAACCCCTAACCCATACTAGCAAGGAGGTAACGGCATGGGTCGTCTCGAAGGAAAGTACGCAATCGTGACAGGCGCTTCGCGTGGAATTGGGCGCGCCATTGCAGTGGAACTGGCGCGTGAAGGGTGCACCGTTGGCGTCAATTATCAGCACAACCAGGCGCTGGCAGAAGAGGTCGCGGCAGAAATCAAGTCGATGGGGCGCGAATGCATGTTGTTGCAGGCGAATGTCGCCGATCCAACCGAAGCGCGCGCCATGGTCAGGCGATTCCTCGACGCCTACGGGCGACTCGATATTATGGTCAATAACGCGGGTATTACCCGCGACCGGTCGCTGCGGAAGATGACCGATGAAGACTGGCTGCAGGTCATTCAGACCAACCTCAACGCCGTCTTCTTCTGCACCACTGCTGCGATGCAGCCGATGATCGAACAACAGTACGGCCGGATTATCAACATCAGCTCGATGAATGGTCAGACTGCTGCGTTTGGTCAGGCGAACTACGGCGCCAGCAAAGGCGGAATTATCGCCTTCACCAAAACCGCAGCGCTCGAACTGGCGAAGTTTGGCATCACGGTCAATGTCGTCGCTCCAGGGTTCACGCTCACCGACATGCTCTCGAAAGTCCCCGAGGATGTGCAGAATCAGATCAAGGCGCGCATCCCCCTGGGACGTTTCGGCCTGCCGGAGGAAATGGCGAAGGCGGTTGTCTTCCTTGCCGCTGATGGCGATTACATCACCGGACAGCAGATCAACGTCAATGGCGGCGCGTATATGTAAGGCGCGAGGCGAGCGGGGTTGAGGGTTCAACCTGCAAAGATAGAGCCGTTGCACCGTAACGCGAGAAGGTAGATTCGTTGCATCGCAACGGCTGTCAGTGGAAGGTGAGCAGCGAGAGGGGTTACAGGCGGAAGGCAAAAGGGTGACAGGGGAAAACAAACATCACCTTTGAAGAGTGACCTCAAAGGCTTGCGCCGCCTGCGGCGCGTCTCCGGCATCATTCTTTTCGGGTTGTCTTGCTGATGATGTCGGAGACGCTCTCGGCATAATCCTTCCAGACGCCCATCATTTCTTTGGCAAAGCGCGCCTGCGTGTTGATGGCGTCTTCTATGGCCTGTTCCGCCGAGCTGCGAATGCTGCGGCTGTAGTTCCAGTTTTTCAGCACCATATCGTAGGCCATGTCGGTGCTGACAGCAACCAGGTCCGTCCAGGCTTTGACCGATTTGCCAACCATCTCTTGAGCGCTGCTGTAGGTTTTGCGCACGGCGTCTTCAGCGTTTTTGTTCGTCATGGGTCTGCTCCTTTCCGAACACAGCGCTTCCGGTCGAAAGATAGCAGTATTGAGTACTGTTCAAATTGAGTATAATACAATATACCATATCACATGCTAGTTTCACGAGTTACGGGTGAGTTCGGCGCTGCTGTGTCTCTTGTATCGACGGTATTGCTTCCGCGCCTGGAACCGCCGCCACAACCGGCTCGAACCATCGAGCGCCCGCGGATTGATGGGTTGCTCGCTGCGGTCGCCGATTATCCGGTGACTCTCGTTCTGGCGCCGGCCGGCAGCGGCAAAACGGTTGCGCTTACCAATTTTGCGCGCCACGGCGGATGGCCCGCAGCCTGGTGCCGACTAGATTCCGCAGATACGCCGTTGTCGCTGGCGCTGCATCTGATGTCCGCGTTTCGCCCGATGACCGGATGGGATCAGGTCTCGCTTGCGGCTGCGCATCCGGTTGATCTTCTCGATCAACTGATCAATGCGCTGACGGCGTTGGGTGATGAGACGTTACTGATCCTGGACGATCTCCACTGCGCCGACCGACGCCCTGAATTGCGCGTTCTGATTGAGCACCTGATTGATCGTCTGCCGCCTCGTCTCCACCTGGTGCTGGTCAGCCGGGAAATGCCTGCGCTCGCGTCCCTGCCGACCATCGCGGCGCGTGGCGAACTCTATCGCCTGAGCCGGGCGCAACTGGCGTTCACCGATGCAGAGGCGCGCGATTTCTTTGCGGCATACGGCCTGCCGCCCCATCCAATCGATGCCGACCTCAATGCCCTGGCGCGCGGGTGGCCCCTGGCGCTCCGCTTCTTTGCCGCAGCACGCATCGACTCCGCAACGCTCCCCGACCAACCGCCGACTCCAGAGCGCCTGCACGACATCATCGCGCCGCATCTCGATGCGTACCTGGCGCGTGAAGTCCTGGGCGATCTACCGTTCGCCGTGCGGACGTGGGTGCTTGGCACGGCATTGATGCGCTGGATCGACGAAGCGGCATGCGCCGCCGTTGCAGAACTGGCGAACCTCCATATCACCGTCGAATCGCTCGAACGATGGGAGTTGTTCATCGAAACCCTGCCGGATGGTCGGCGCGTCTACCAACCACTCCAGGCAGCCGGTTTTGCGCGCCTGGCGGAGCGCGACCTGCCCGACTGGCGCGCCATCCATGCGCAATTGGGACGATACTATGCCGCGCACGGCGACGACCACGGCGCAGCGCACCATTTTCTCGCCGCCGAACGATGGGATGACGCCGCTGCTGCATTGAGCCGGATGGCATTTTCCGGTATGTCCGGTTCGCAGGCTGCGGCGCTGCTGGACTGGATTGACCAGATTCCGCCGGCGCATCGGAGTCGCGCCGTATTGCTCGAGGCGCGCGCTGTCGCCGAACGCCGTCTCGGTCGCTATACGCAAGCAGTGGAGTTATACCGTAAGGCGGAAGAACTGTACCGGGCGCAGGGCGATACGGAAGGACAGGTGCGCGCCTTGCGCGGTCAGGCGGAGGTGTATATCGATACGGTGCAACCGGCGCCGGCTGCGGTTCTGCTGAAGCGTGCCATGAAACTCTTGCCGCGTCATCGCCATGCTGAACGCGCCACGATCCTCAGCCTGCAAGCGGAAAACTGGATCAACCGCGGTCGCGCCGATGTGTCGATCTTGATTATTGCAGCTGCGCACCGTGAGGCGTATGGCAAAACAGCGCACACTGACGCTGTCGGAGGCTATCGCCGTTCCGCCATCCTGTCGCCCCGCCTGTTGCTGCGCAGCGGCAGGTTGATTGAGGCGCGTCGTCTGCTCGAAGAAGAACTCGGTCTGGAAGCCGGTAGAGCGCGTTCGGAATGCTCACTGCATCGCGATCCGCTCCTGTTGCTGGCGTTGATTGAGTGTATGCTGGGCAATGGCGTGCGCGCATTGGCGCTTGCCCAACGCGGGTTGCTCGAGGCGCAACGCGGCGACTCGCCATTAACCGAGGCGATTGCTCATATGCGCCTTGGTCATGCCTGTCTGGTGACGGCATCGAGCGATGAGATGGCGCGCTACCACTACAGCGCTGCGCTCGAAATCATCGAGGCTGTCGGCATTCCGCGGGCGCGCGCTGAGGTGATGCTGGGGCTGACCTTGCTCGAGGGGCATGCCGGCAATCTTGCTGCTGCCGAAGCCTATGCCCGCGATGGTCTCGACCGCGCGTTAGATGCGGGTGATGAGTGGACGGCGGCGCTCATCTGGCTGGCGTTTGGCAGCGTTGCCGCCGCCGCCGGCGATCCGCGCGCGCTCGAATGGCTTGGCGAAGCATATCAGCGGTTTGTTCGCGGCGACGATCAGTACGGTCAGACGGTTGCGCTTCTCTGGGAAGCGCACGTCCATTTGCAGTCTGGCAACGAAGCGGAAGCCGACCGAAAGATCGAACGTCTCCTGGAACCGGTCGGCACGCATGGGTTCGATGGCGTCTTGACGACACGCACGCTGTTCGGTCCCTACGATCTGGCAATCCTGGTTCCGCTGCTCCTTCGAGGACGGTCATTGCGCGGTGCAACACAGCGTCAGGCAACGACAGCGCACCGCCTTTTGCGGCAGGGCTTCCCGTCAATTGCCGCTGACGACGCCGTTGATATCTACCATCCCGGCTATACCCTGCGGGTCTGTATGCTTGGGCGCTTTCGCATCTTCCGCGGCGCGCACGAGATTCAGGCGCGTGAGTGGCAACGCGAGAAAGCGCGGCAACTGTTGCAACTGTTGCTGACCTACCGTGGCATGTGGTTGCAGCGTGAACAGATCTGCGCCTGGCTCTGGCCCGATAGCGAACCGGCAGCCGCCGAGCGGCAGTTCAAGGTGACGCTCAATGCGCTCAACAATGTGCTGGAGCCGCGCCGACCGCCGCGCGTTGCGCCGTTTTTCATCCGGCGCCGGGGGTTGGCATACAGTTTTGCGCCATCCTACGGCTGCTGGATCGATGTGGATGAGTTCGAACTGCGTACCGCTGGAGCGCCAGGACGCGATGCGGAGGTCGAAATTCGCAGCCGTCGCACAGCATTCCAGTTGTACCGCGGCGACTATCTCGCCGAGGCGCTGTACGATTCCTGGACGCTCGAAGAACGCGAGCGTTTGCTGGCGCGTCATCTGGCATCAACAGCGACTCTTGCCAGATTACTGGTTGATCGCGGCGAATTTGATGAAGCCATTGATCTGTGCGAGCACATCATTCGCCGCGACCGCGGTTACGAAGAAGCCTACCAGACCCTCATGCGCGCCTATGCCCGCGCAGGGAGCCGTTCTCAGGCGTTGCGCGCCTATGCGCGCTGCGTTCAGGCATTGCAGGATGAACTTGGGATCGAACCGCTCCCGGAGACGACCGACCTCTGGGAGCGCATCAAGCGGAACGAGACCGTGTAGTGTGCGTTACCGTATGTTCCAGCAGTTTGACGGCGGCATAGATCGCATCAATATGCGGCGTTGGCACGTTCGTCAGCCTGCCGAGTTCAGCCACTGCCCCCACCAGCGCATCCACTTCGGTTGCACTGCCGGCCTCGATGTCCTGGAGCATCGAAGTCTTGTGCGCGCCAACCTGTTCGGCGCCGGCGATGCGCTGATCGATGGTGAGGCCGAACGTGATGCCCAATCGCTCGGCGACTGCCTGCCCTTCTTCCATCATAGCGACGATCAGCGCACGCGCCTGCGGATGGCGGCAGATGTCGATCAGCGTGGCGCGTGTCAGCGCGCTGACCGGGTTGAACGCCAGGTTGCCCCACAGTTTGATCCAGATGTCGGTGCGAATACGCGGGCGCACCGGCGCTTTCAGCCCTGCGCGCGCCAGTGTCTGTGAGAGATGCTGCACGCGCTCGCTGCGCGATCCATCGAGTTCGCCAAGCGTAAACCGGTCGCCTTCGATATGGCGGACGATCCCCGGCGCCTCCAGTTCGGTCGCCGGGTAGACGACACACCCGATAATGCGTTCGGTCTCGATGTTCGCAGCGATGACACCGTCGGGATCGACCGACTCGATGCGCCGTCCCTCGAACGGTCCGCCATGCCGCTGGAAGTACCACCAGGGAATGCCGTTCTGTGCCGGAACGACGATCGTTTCGTCGTGAAACAAGGGGCGGATCAGAGGCGCAACTCCCGGCAACTGATGCGCTTTGACGGCGACAATTACCACGTCGTGTGCGCCCGCGACTGATGGGTCGTCGGTTGCCAATGCAGGATGGACGGTCAACATCGTCCCGTCGGACTCGATGAGCGTCACGCCGCGTTCGCGGATGGCAGCCAGATTTGCGCTACGGGCAATCAGCGTGACCTGCTCACCCGCGTGCGCCAGCCGCGCCCCCAGATAGCCGCCGATCGAACCTGCGCCAACGATACAGATCTTCACTGCGCCCTCCCCGATGAGTCGTCGGTCAGTCCCAGCAGTTTCGCCATTGCGATCCGTTGCAATTTCCCGGTTGCGCCGCGTGGAATCTCCGGCAGGATGTGAATGACGCGCGGCACCTTGAAATCCGCCAAAAACGCGGCGCAGTGCTCGCGCAGTTCCTGCTCGGTCGCTTCGGTGCGCAGCACGACGGCGGCATGCACTTCTTCACCGAGCGTCCGATGCGGCGCAGCGAACGCGACAGCCTCCGCCACTGCCGGATGCCGGAGCAGAACATCGTCGATTTCGAGCGGGGAGATCTTCTCGCCGCCACGGTTGATCAATTCCTTCAGGCGGCCCGTCAGCCACAGATACCCCTGGGCATCGATCCGCCCCTGATCGCCGGTGCGAAACCAGCCGTTGGCGAACGCAGTCGCAGTGGCTTCGGGGTTATTCTCGTAGCCATCGAACACACTCGGTCCCCGCACCGCCACCTCGCCGCGTTCGCCGCGCGGCAGTTCGGCGCCGTGTTCATCAAGAATCGTCACCTCAACGCCGAAGCCATACCCGACAGACCCGGCGTAGTGCGGCAGCGGCGGCAGCGGATTGGTCGTCATCTGGTGGCTTGCTTCGGTCATCCCGTAGGACTCGATCACCGGCGCCTGAAACGTCGCTTCGAGCTGTTCCAGGACGACCGGCGGCAGCGGTGCGCTGCTGGAGCGAATGAAGCGCAGCGGCACGGCGCGAATCGCGGCCGTCTGGCGTTCGGCGCGCGCCAGCAGCATCTGGTGCATCGTCGGCACAGCCGAAAACCACGTTGGGCGAAACGCAGTCAGCCAGCCCCAGAAGCGCAGAGCGTCGAAGCCGGGGGGAATGACGACCGACCCGCCCGAGGCGAGCGGCGCGAACAGGGTGGCGACAATACCGTGGATGTGGAAGAGGGGCATCACACACAGCGCCCGATCAGCGGGCGTCAACCGGTACGCGCCGACGATATTGCGCGCCGAGGCGACCAGATTGCGCTGGCGCAGCGGCACGCGCTTAGGGCGGCTGGTGGTGCCGCTGGTGTGCAGAATCAGCGCCACATCATCGGGCTGTGGCGGCGTCAACGTCTGCGCCGGGCGCGCGCCGCGTTCGAGCGCCAGGTCGAGCGTGCTATCGGCACGGAGCGCCGCCGTCACAACGGTCATGCCGGGCGCTGCGGCGGCGCGCGCCGCTTCCATCCCGACAGGCGGCACGATCAGCGTCGTTGCGCGGGTATCCTCGAAGTAGAACGCAAACTCGTCCTGGCGATACTTCGGGTTGAGCGGCGCGGCGGTTGCGCATGTCGCCGCTGCAAGGAAACTCAGCGCCATTGCAGGACCATTGCCGAGCGCGATCGCCACTCGCTCGCCGCGCGCCACGCCAAAGGCAGCGAGGCGCTCTGCCAGTTCCAGCACATGCTCGCGCAACCGGGCGAATGGCAACGGAGGCGTGTCCGGCGCCAGCAATGCGAGAGCATCGGGTTCGCCGCGCGTCAGAATATCCAGGAGAGTAAGCACCAGTATTCCTTACAGTATCCAGAGTCGTGATTCCTGCCCCTATTATACCGCGCATCTCCGGTTTGCCTTATTTCTCCCTTACTGAACGGCGCCGGGCAAAAAAGATGCGCTTCCGCTCAGGGAGCGCAGCGCTTCAACCTGTATGTGCGCCAAGCGTGCAGGTGCGCTACCATAGATCAACAATCGCATTCTCTCTGTATACATCCGGCATGCACCGCGTGGGTATCATTGGCTGATCGCGTGCCTGAAAAAGTCAATTGGGTGGGCAAAGGCGCCGCCTTCTCCCACCCAACCAAGTACCTGGCAACACTCAAACTGTCCTTACGACGCATCCCCCGGCTGCAACCCGCGTGCCATCAGCAGCGTCCCGAGTTTCTGCAACCCAAGACGCACGCGCGTCTTGATCGTACCAAGCGGCCGATTGAGTTTCGTGGCAATCTCCTGGTGCGACAGACCGCCAAAATACGCCAGTTCAACCGCCTGTCGCTGCGCTTCGGGCAAGTGACCGAGGGCATCACGAATGACGCGCTGTTGCTCGAAGGCCCACGCGGCTTCTGGCACATCGGTCTGTTCATCGGCAAGTTGCTGAATAACCGGTTGATCGACATCCTCATAGACTTGGGTCGGGCGAGCGCGCATGCGGCGCAACTCATCGATGCACAGGTTGTGCGCAATTCCGAACAACCACTGCGCTACACGCCCGCGCTCGACATCGAAGCTTGTGCTACGTCGCCAGACGCGCCAGAAGACTTCCTGGACAACCTCCTCCGCCAGTTCACGATTTTTCAGCATCCGCAGCGCCATGCGATAGATCACAGACGAATAGCGATCATAAAGCACTTCGAGCGCATTGCTGTCACCTTCGGCAATTGCTGCAATCAGCACGTGATCGTCTGGCGTATCGGTGCGCGATGATAACGGCGCTGTGGTCGCTGGGCGGATGTGTTCACTAGTGTGTTGGTTGTCCATGGAAGACCCTCTTTCTCTTCCCCTGCTATGGCGAACATCTCTGCACTTGTTTGCACAGATTATACCCCCCATGCACTGTATTGTCAATGTTTTGAAAAGGCTTTGAACAGGTTTCTCATCGTTCTTTCATCCCAGGACTGAAAGGCGTTTTTGGTCATCAGGAAGCAAATGAAACGAGATAGCCAAAGGATTAGTTGATAAGAGGTTGCACAGGTTTATCATTGTCTTGCACAGGATTGGGTGTGCGGCGTGGCGGCGCGCGGTCGATAGATCCCCCCTCTCACCTTGTGGGAGAGAGGGGTGAGAAAGGTGTTGCCACGCGCAAAGCGCAGGTTTGATCGGCTCGCTCTCATGAAGAAGAGAGGACGCCTCCTTCGGATAAATCTGGTACAATTTGAGTCCACTGCAAAAAGGCTTAACCACAAGGGACACAAAGCACACGAAGGTGAATAAAAATGAAAAGCATTTCCTTTGTGTCCCTTTGTGACCTTCGTGGTTGCTTTTTGTAGTGAAGTCACAATTTTCAATACGTGTCTGTCTGGAAAATCTCGTTGGGCAAGCGAAGGCGTTGCCTTCGTCCATCTAGCGGTCGCTGGGTGGGTCGAAGCGCCGCACGTCACGCGGCGATTTTTTGGATAGCCTCTCAATGCCACTTGTGTATAAAAGAATCGAGGCAGCGATGAACGTATTCCATGGCTTTGAACTGGTTCGCGAGCAGCAGATCCCTGAACTGAACTCGCTGGCGCGCCTGTATCGCCACGTGGCAACCGGCGCTGAGCTGCTCTCCCTGATCAACGATGATGAAAATAAGGTCTTTGGCATTGCCTTCCGCACGCCGCCGCCCGACTCGACCGGTGTGGCGCATATTCTTGAGCACAGCGTGCTCTGCGGGTCCGAAAAATATCCTCTGAAAAAACCGTTTGTTGAGTTGCTCAAAGGGTCGCTCAAAACATTTCTCAATGCGATGACCTATTCGGATAAAACGGTCTATCCGGTTGCGTCCACAAATACAAAGGATTTCTACAATCTGGTCGATGTGTACCTCGATGCCGTCTTCCACCCGCGCATTACACCGGAGGTGTTGCAGCAGGAAGGGTGGCGCTACGAGGTCAACGAGGATGACTCGCTCGGCTATCGTGGCGTGGTGTTCAACGAAATGAAGGGCGCCAATGCGTCACCCGACCGCGTGCTCTACCTGGCAGTGCAGCGTTCGCTCTTCCCCGGTCATGTGTACAGTGTCGACTCCGGCGGCGATCCGGCGGAGATTCCGAATCTGACCTACGAGCAATTCAAGGCGTTCCACGAGCGTTACTACCACCCCTCGAATGCGCTGATTTTCTTCTACGGCGATGACGATCCGGAGGAGCGCCTGCGCCTGCTTGATCGTGTCTTGTCCCCATTCGAGCGTATCTCTGTCGACTCGACGATCCCGTTGCAACCGCCGCTCAGCGAACCGCAGCACGTTGAGGTTCCCTATCCCGCCGGTCCGAACAGCGCTGGCAAGCATATGGTGACGGTCAACTGGCTGCTCCCTGAACCGCCCGGCATCGAAGAGGCGCTGGCGCTCGACATCCTGGAGCACGCGCTGGTTGGCACGCCAGCCTCGCCACTGCGTAAGGCGCTGATCGACTCCGGTCTGGGTGAAAACCTCACCGGCTCCGGGTTCGCTCGCCTGCGGCAGACCTACTTTACCGTCGGCTTGAAAGGGGTCAAAGGCGAGCATGTCAGCGCAGCCGAGGATTTGATTATCGGGACGCTGGGACGCCTGGCGCGCGACGGGATCGATCCGCAAACGATCGAGGCGGCGGTCAATACCGTCGAGTTTCAGTTGCGCGAGAACAATACCGGTTCCTATCCGCGCGGTCTGGCAGTGCTGATCCGCGCGCTCGACACCTGGCTCTACGGCGATGATCCGCTGGCGCCGCTCATGTTCGAGGCGCCGCTGCGTGCGGTCAAGCAGCGGTTGAGCGACGGGGAACGCTTCTTCGAGCGCCTGATCGAGCAGAAGCTATTGCGCAACCCGCATCGCACGACGGTGGTGCTCGTTCCCGATCTGGAACTGACGAATCGCCAGAACGCCGCCGAACGCGAACGCCTGGCAGCGATCCGCGCAACGCTCGATGATGCACAGATCGAAGCGATCAACGCAACTGCCGCGCGTCTCAAGCAGATCCAGGAAACCCCCGACCCGCCGGAGGCGCTCGCGTCATTGCCTGGCCTGACGATTGCCGACCTCGACCGGACGATCAAGACCATCCCCGCCGAAGCGTTGGAGATTGGCGCAACGCGTGTGCTGCTCCACGATCTGTTCACCAGCGGCATCGTGTATGTGGACATTGGTATGAACCTGCGCGCGTTGCCGCAGGAGTTTCTGCCGTATGTCACCATTTTTGGGCGCGCGCTCCTCGAAACCGGCACGCAGCGCGAGGATATCATTCAGCTCATCCAGCGCATCGGGCGTGATACCGGCGGCATCTTCCCGCAGTCGTTCACCTCGGCGATGCGCGGACGCAGCATTGGCGCCGCCTGGCTGTTTCTGCGCGGCAAAGCGATCGTCGAAAAGAGTGATGCGCTGCTCGACATTCTGCACGATGTGGTGCTGTCGGCGCGGCTCGACAACCGTGAGCGCATCCGGCAGATTGTGCGCGAAGAGCGCGCCGCGCACGAAGCCAGCCTGATCCCCGCCGGCCATGCCGTCGTCAGCACGCGCCTGCGTGCGCGTTTCAGCGAAGCCGACTGGGTCGCCGAGCAGATCGGCGGCGTCAGTTACCTGCTGTTCCTGCGCCGGATCGAGCAGGCCATTGATGACGATTGGGAAACGGTGCGCGCGGTGCTCGAACAGATGCGCGTGCGGCTGGTCGATCGCAACGCGCTGCTGGTCAATGTGACGGTGGATGCCGCCGGATGGGAGCGGTTCCGTCCCCATCTCGAAGCGTTCCTCGACCGCCTGCCGGTCGGGACGCCGACGCCGGCTGCGTGGAATCCGCACAAGGGCGCGCCATCGGAAGGGTTGATCATTCCTGCGAATGTCAACTATGTCGCTAAAGGCGCCGACCTGTACCGCCTGGGGTATCGGCTGCACGGCTCGGCGCTGGTGGTGACGCGCTACCTGATGACAACCTGGCTGTGGGAGCAGATCCGTGAGCAGGGAGGCGCATACGGCGGCTTCTGTTCGTTCGACCCGCGTTCGGGCATGTTCAGTTACACGTCGTACCGCGATCCCAATCTGTTGCGCACGATCGATGTGTACGACCGTTCCGCCGCATTTTTGCGCCAGCTCGACCTGAGTGAGAAAGAGTTGACGCGCGCCATTATCGGCGTGATTGCCGACCTTGACGCCTACCAGCTGCCGGATGCGCGCGGCTTCACGGCAATGGCGCGTTACCTGGTCGGCGACGATGACGCCTACCGCCAGCAGGTGCGCGACGAGGTGTTGGGCACAACGCCGGCCGACTTCCGCGCCTTCGCCGATGTGCTCGATACGCTGCGCGACAACGCGGCGCTCGTCGTGATGGGCGGCGAAGACGCCATCACTGCCGCGAACCAGGAACGCGCGCTGTTCGCCGAGATCACCCGCGTGCTGTAACGTCGGCGATCTGCCCGTCGCGCATGTGGATGATTCGCTCTGCGTGACGGGCGACGTCATGCTCGTGGGTCACCAGAATCACGGTCATTCCGCGTTCGCGGTTCAGGCGCTCGAAAATTGCCATGATCTCCTCGCCGGTTTTCGTGTCGAGCGCGCCGGTCGGCTCGTCCGCCAGAATGATGCGCGGATTGTTGACCAGCGCGCGCGCAATGGCGACACGTTGCTGTTGCCCGCCGGAAAGTTCATTCGGCTTGTGGTGCATGCGATCGCCCATGCCGACGGCTTCGAGCGCCGCGCGCGCGCGCGCTGTGCGATCGCGCCCGTTGCCGTTGCTGTAGAGCAGCGGCAGTTCGACGTTGCGCAGCGCCGTGGTGCGCGGCAGCAGCATATACTGCTGAAACACGAACCCGATCTTCTGATTGCGGATCTCTGCCAGCGCGTCGTCGTCCAGACTGCCGACATCCACTCCGTCCAGCAGATAGACGCCTGATGTCGGCTGGTCCAGGCAGCCGAGCATATTCATCAGGGTGCTCTTGCCGCTGCCCGACGGTCCCATAATCGCCACCATCTCCCCCTCGTCGATAGTGAGCGAGACCCCGCGCAGCGCATGCACCTCGACATCTCCCATCCTGTAGATCTTAACAACATCGCGAACTTCGATGAGCGGTTTCATGGACATGAATGCGCCTTTGTACGGTTATAAACCGGTAATGAATCTCAGATACACTGACGGTGAACGCTGCGGAAGAGCAAAGGAGTTCCTGTGGTTACCAACTACGTCCTCATCGACTACGAGAACGTCCAGCCCAATCTCCTGCCGCTGCTCGACCACAAGCAGATGCGTGTGATCGTCTTTGTTGGCGCCTGCCAGAAATCAGTGCCGTTCGAATTCGCAGCGGCAATGCAACGCATGGGATCGCGCGCCACGTATGTCAAGCTTTCCGGCAATGGCTCGAATGCGCTCGACTTCCACATCGCCTTCTACCTTGGCGTGCTGGCAGTGCGCGACTCCGCGGCGTACTTTCACATTATATCCAAAGATACGGGCTACGACCCGCTCATCCAGCATCTGCGAGCGAAACATGTCAAGGCGCATCGGTTCAAGGATGTGCTGGACATCCCCGTCATCAAGAAAGCCCTTCCTGCTCCGCTGCCACCGGCATCAACGCCCGAATCGACAGGTTCTCCTGCGTTTCCCGGCGCGGCGCCTCCATCGATCCCCGACCAGAACGGCTCTCCCGCTTCTGGCGCAAACGCAACCAATGGCAGCGCCCCGCGTCTCAACGGCGCCCACGCCCCGGCAGCGCCGAACGGCGCAGTGGTGAAGGCGGTGAATGGCGAGGCTGCCTGCGCATATCCTGCCGGATCGATGAAAGGTACGGTTGTCGTATCGACGAACGGTCAGAATGGGAGTGCTGTCAACGCCTGCGGCGCTATGCCATTTCACACGACACACCCCCCAGTCCGGTGAACGGGGCGAACGGGGCAACATCGAACACCAGCACTGTACAAGTCACATCGAGCGGCGTTTTGCCATCTCAATTGAGCAAAGATGAAAAGATATGCCTTGTTATCGAAAACCTCCAGAAATACCGCACCGCTCGACCTTCGAGACTGGCAACGTTGCGCAACCACATCCACGCACTGTTCCGCAGGCAACTGACCGACTCCGAAGTTGAAGCTATCATTATCGGGTTATGTGTCAAGGACGTTATCTCCATCGAAAAAGATGCCCATCAGCGGATCGCCTGCCATCTGCCGCGCTGAGCGTGCGACTTCCTGGCTCTGCTCTCTGGTTGAAGGCGAAGGCGATGGTCACCTGGCAGAAAACGCTTTACATCATGAACGCAGGTATGTATAATCGTATCACCATTGCACAAAGGTGGTTGTAGGGATTCAACGGAAGACAGATGATCGACCCCGCCAGCCAGTCGCAACTACGCGAAGCCATTGCCGAGTGCATTCGCGCTGATCGGCGGGTGCTCGACCGGTTGCGCGCAGAGATTCGCTCGCTGAAGCATGCGACGTGCCGTATTCAGCCGCGCGCCACGACATCCATCTCACTGATCGGCGCCGACGGCGGCAACCACCAACTGCGCTTTGATCCCTTCCTGATCCATCTGGTGCGGGTGGTGGACAGCAGTAACAATGAGTACTGCCTGGAAGCGGTGTCTCCCACAACCCCGATCCGCCGGCTCAACGAGCGTCAGTTCGCTCCCGATGGATCAGCGCGCACGGCGCTTGGCGAGATGATGCGCTTTCTGGGTGTTGACAGCCTGACGGAACTTTCGCCCATGATCCGGTCAGCCAACCAGGAACGACCGGTTTCTCGCCGCTGGGTAGAGGCGTACCGCGAACTGGTCGAGTGGGCCGTCTTGTTCGCTATCCTGAAGAAGGATTTTGGCGCCGATACCCTGATTGTTCGTGATGGATTGCTGCGCAGTGTGGTGTTCGCCAGAGGTTTGTTTCAGCGCTTGCTCCGCGGTATGCAAGAGCGCGTCGATGCGCACTGGAGGAACAATCGTCGCCGTATCCACCTCGTCGGCGTCGCCAAGCACAGCAAGGTGCTGTCCCGCTACCGCCTGGCGATGGCGCTCGAGGGGGTGCTGCACACCGACTACCCGGCGTATGTGGAGGTGCCGCGTGAGTTGGAAGAGAAGTCCTACTTCCGGGCGGATTTCGCTCCGGGCGGCGACTATGCTGGCGAAGGCGACGACCCTGCCGGGTATGTCGGCGGCAGGATGTTTCTGGTGAAGTTCGGGTCGTATCGCCACGACCCGGTCTGGCCCGTCGACATCTTCGAGCCACAGACAGGCAATGCTCAGGAAATTCTTGGTTCGCTGCTCGCCGATGCCGTGAACGGATTTCCGATTCCGCACTACCCGCGCTGCTTGCAGAAGGCGCACGAGAACGCGGCGCTGGTCGATTTTGATCTCGATGTGCTCCAGGATTTCATCTACGAAGGGGTGCGATCGACCCTCGGCACAGAGGCAGGCATTCTGGACGCTTTTCAGTTGCTCGATCCTGATCCATCGCAACAACGGTACGAATGAGGGCGCTCGACATGGCAGACATCCAGCTCTTTCCGAAGGATAAAGTCGTCGGCATCTTTCGCGGCTTCCAGCATGGCGGGCTGGAGTTCCACGCCGATCTCGTCCTGCCGTACCGGAATGATTTCCAGAACATCCCGATGCACGGGCAATTCCTCCTTGTGCAGCTGGAGACGCCCGATGAAGCGGTGCTGGGTCGGATCGCCTCGTTTTCCTCGGAGGGAAAGCTGGCGTATGGCTCTGGCGAGGAGTTCAACCTGCGCGCCATCCGCGAGGATCGCCCGATCCCCGAAGATCTGCGCGAGCAGTACGTGAAGTATCGGGTCAACATTCGAGTGCTCGGCGTCCTGCGGCGGAACGGCGCGGGATTGACCTTCGTCCCATCGCATCGCTGGTTGCCTCACGTCGGCAGCCGGGTCGCCTTTCCGAGCGATGAGGTCTTGCGCGAGATCGCCGGTCACACCATCGATGGGGTGCCGATTGGCCATCTCGCGTTGGGTGAGTACGTCTACGCCGCCGGCAGCGAAACATTCGAGCCGCGCGAATGGATGCAGGTGCTCAAACCGGAGATACTGGTGCGCTTCCCAATCGAGTCGCTGGTATCGCGGCGCAGTTTTATCTTTGCCCGCGCAGGCTTCGGCAAATCGAACCTCAACAAACTGCTTTTCTCGAAACTCTATGAGACGACCCCCTTCGTCACCAAACGCGGCGGCAAACGGGTTCCGGTGGGAACCGTCATCTTCGATCCAGACGGCGAGTATTTCTGGTCCGACGACAAGGGACGACCGGGTTTGTGCGATGTTCCTGAGTTAGAAGACAAGATCGTCGTCTTTACTGAGCGGAAGAGTCCGAGTCCCTTTTACCAGTCCTTCGTAGCGGGCGGCATCAAACTGGATATTCGCCGCCTCCGCCCGTCCGATGTGGTTTCGATTGCGCTCGATCCAGAACGCCAGGAGCAGCAGAATGTGCGCAAACTGCGCGGGTTGCCGCAGGAGCGCTGGGAGATGCTGGTCAACCTGATCGATGCCAACGGCAACGCTGCACCGCTGGACGACGTCTGCCGCCTGCTCGATCTCGATCCGCAGCGGCAGGAAGCCGAGGCGGTGGCAGCCCGAAGCAACATGACGGTGATTGTGAAAATGCTGCACGACAAAAGCAGCCAGCTGATGGACATGCTGATCCACGCGCTCTCCGAGGGGAAACTGTGTATCATCGACGTCTCGCAGATGCGCGGCAACCAGTCGCTGACGCTTTCGGGTCTGATCCTGCGCCGCATCTTCGACCGGAACCAGCAGCAGTTTACCGAAGCCGATCCCAGGACGATCCCAACCATCGCGGTTGTTGAAGAAGCACAATCCGTGCTGCACGACAAGACATCCGCCGCCGAGCCGTACATCGCCTGGGTCAAGGAAGGGCGCAAGTACGACCTGGGCGCACTGCTGATCACCCAGCAGCCCGGCAGCATTCCGGTCGAAATCCTCAGTCAGGGGGATAACTGGTTCATCTTCCACCTGTTGTCGGCAGCGGATCTCATCGCCCTGCAACGCGCCAATGCCCATTTCAGCGACGACGTGTTGAGTTCGCTGCTCAATGAGCCTATTCCTGGTCAGGGAATATTCTGGAGTTCAGTTGGCGGCAAGTCGTATCCGGTCAGCATTCGTGTCCTGTCGTTCGAGCAGTTGTACTCGATGCGCGATCCTTCCTACAACCGCCCCGCCGGTCATACCTATGCCCAAACATTGCATCGCATCTTCGCCGGCGTTGGCCAGTCTGCAACCATCGCGCGCATTCCCGAAGCCGAAGACGAGTTGTTTCCAGAAGCAGCCGAAAGCGGGTCGATCGATGTCATGGCGACAATCGAACAACGCGCCATTGAAGCCCTGCGCCACAATAGCGAGATCCGCCAGAAACTCGAATCTCCAAACGGCATGCCCTGGTATGGGGTCCAACAGTTCTTGATCGACTGCTTGCCGGAACACCTGGAAGACCGCCGTCAATTCGCCTACAACCTGGTCTCGAAGGCGATGAACGCCATCTTCGGACCCAAGCCCGCAGGATGGGAAGCGTTCAAGAATCCGGCTACGGGCAAAACGTGGATCAGGGTCAATCGGTGACCGCCGTCCCGCGTTCGACATGGGACATGCGCCGTGGTGCGCCGTTGCACCGCAACGGCGCTGCCTGATGTATATGTGAGGGTGCATATGTCCGCAGAAGGGGGGAACGCTCATGCTGGCATGCTGGGTGGTGCCGGCGCTCCTCACGGTTGCCGTTGTCCTCTTCATGTGGCTCGACGCGGCAAAATACCCCGACACAACGGCGCAGCGCCAGAAGGATCGACTGTGGCCCGCCGTATTCGTGAGCATCTCCGTCGCTCTGGTGTCCTATTCCGTGCTCGTCAGGGTTGAGGAGGATGTCGCCGCCGCGCAGGCATTCGACACAATCCGGACGCCGCTTGCCGGGCATCATCTCCTCATCCGTTACCCGCATACGCTCCGGTTCGACGCGCCTGAGACCGATCCACCGACGCTGACCGTTTGGATCGAGCGCAACGCCGGCGCCGCACCACTGACCGTCACTGTCGAACTGAGCAGCGCCACGCTCCTGTTCGTTGATGCCGCCGGAATGTCGGGCGAGCCGCGTCTGACATTCGGTGTCAACGGCGGATCGCGGTTGCAAGACGTGCGTCTTGGACCGCTGCGGTCGAACAGCGATGAGCGAGTGGTCGTTGATGTGACCGTCCGTGATGCAAGCGGGAAGGAATTGCTGACGCAGCCGCTGACCATCGCGCGTGAGACGCGGGCGGCGTTCTACTGGCGTGTGTTTACGACTCGCTTCTTCGGCGATGCCGGGCTGGCGCTGGCAGTGGCGTCAGCCGTGCTCGGCATTGGCTGGCAACTGCTCAACGAAGGACGGCAGACGCGCGTCGGTCAGCAGCGTGAGCGCATTCGAGAACTACGCGATCTTTTTGAGCGTGACCTGATTGAATGGGCGCTTGTGTCCAGAACGTTGGAACAGGAAGCCAGGAAAGGCTGGGAGGAACAGGCGCGCCAGGAATTGCGCGAGGCTCTCAGGAAGCAAAACCAGCAACTGACAACCACGGCGACGCAGGTTCGCGTGAAACGTCTGTTGCACGACGCAGCCGAGTACTATCGCGCCGGCGATGTTCAGCGTTGCGCCACCGCCCTCGATCTCGTCATACGGGCGTATGCGTCGAAGGACGACCGCCTCACGGATCTGCCGCACCGGTTGTCGGACGCGCGCACGGCAGATAAGCAACAGGCTGAAACCATCCTGCGCGTCTGTGGAGTTCTGCTCAATCGCTTCTGGTTGGACGCAAATGAACTCGCAGCGGCGGCGCTCGAGGCAATGGCATCGCAACCCGATGATCATGAAGCGAAACAATGTCTGTTGCATACGATTCGTGCACCAGGCAATGAAGCCGACGCTGCGCTTAGCAAACTGGCGGTCAACGATCCCCGCATACGCAGGCATCTGACGAGTCATTTTCCCTGGACCTTCGCGTGGGCGCCGATCGCACCTGAGCCGGGAAGGGTCTTGCGAACGCGATCGGTCACTCCCTGGTTGGAAGCCAACGGGCTGAAGATGCACCCATTCGACGCACACGAGTTGCAGGCTCACCAAGCCTTTCTGGAGCGCGTCACCCTGCCGGCGGCGCAACGAGCGGCTATAATACAGTCACAATTGCTGGTGGCTGTCGGACTCCGATTTGATCGCTA
Source organism: Roseiflexus sp. (assembly GCF_057785375.1). Classification (NCBI taxonomy): domain Bacteria; kingdom Bacillati; phylum Chloroflexota; class Chloroflexia; order Chloroflexales; family Roseiflexaceae; genus Roseiflexus; species Roseiflexus sp. The sequence continues at coordinate 87,590 of NZ_JBYNRX010000080.1, read as the reverse complement.
TGTCGCTGCGATTGCACTCTATCACGAACTGCACCAGCCAACCGCACGACAGATGCCGGTCATGGTGACGCTGTTCGACCACGATACCGCAGGACACCCCGCGCTGTTGAGCCGTGTCGCGCAGGCGGCGGGAAAAACGTGGGTCCGACTGATCGTCGATCAGCCGGGGGTGTTGTTGTGGTTGCCGGAAGATGAACAGGCGCTGCTGGCGGAATGGTTCGTGTGGTTGAGCGGTTCGCCGCAGGCAGTGCGGCAACAACTCCGACGCGCCGGGTTGCAGAGCGGCATTCAGGAGCAGATCGTTCTTCGTCAGCTTGATCCGTTGCTGTCCGGTGCTGATCGATCGACGCCGCATTCCGACAGGTTGCTCAACCGCCAGCATGTGAGGTTCTGGTGAGAATGCGGTGATGCAGCTGATAGCAGTGTGTGAATGGGCGGCATGGCGCGCGTAGTATACTGACCATTGGCGTCACATTCGACACGTTTGGGACGTGCGTCCGCAAGACAAGATTTGTCTGCGATTGTGAGGTCAGAGCGCTGTGCGGCAGGACGCTATCGGAGTTGCTGCATTGATGGCTATGGCGTGTAAAAACATTTTACACCTTTAGATTGTTTATGAACGCTTTAGAAGACAATCATCCCTCCACACAGACCCTTTCCGCCGACTGGTTTCGGCGCATTGGTCTGCGGTTCGACCCCTACGTTCACCTGGAAGCCTCGAGTGATCCGCACCTCTCTGAGTACACGGTCAACCTCGACATCTTCCGCACCGTCTGGGATGCTGCGCCGGCGGTCATTTTTGCGCCGCCGGGAGGCGGCAAAACGGCGATGCGCGTCGCCGTCACCCGTACCTGCTGGTACGATATCGGCGGCGCTTATCCTTTCCCGCTGCCGTATAACCTGGGTGCGGCGCCGCTGACAGGCGCGCCGCCAACCGCTGCGCAGCATCTGCGCCTGCTGCTCGAAGCCGGAACATGCGCGTTGCTCACCGGTCTGGCGTTTCGACCGGAACGGTTGTTGCGAGCTGCCCCCGCCGATATTCGCGCTATCGTCGGCTTGCTCCGCGCCGGGTTGCCCGGTCCGCTCGAGTATTACCTGGACGTGCTGCGTGAAACCGGCACGCCTGCCGGGTTGACCCCGCTCCTCGAGCGAACCTATGCGCTCACCGCGCCGCCGCTGCCGGAAGCGCTCCGCCGTTTCTGCGATGTCGTTGGGCGGATCGACGCCGATGCCATGCGTGGGCAACCGGAGGACCTGTTCAGTACATTCGTCGATCTGACGACCAGCGCCCTGGGATTCGGTCACGTCCTGATCCTGATCGACGGCGTCGATGCCATTTACGAGAATCAGGCAGACAACCGGCTGGCGCTGCAATGGGTCGCCGATCTATGTGATTATTCCAAAATGTGGCGAGAACGGAACGTTTTCATCAAACTCTTCGCTCCTGACATCATCGAACCACACATTGCCGGGTATCTCCAAACGCACGCCATTGCCGCACAGATTGCCCGTATTGTCTGGGACCCCGATCTTCTGGCGGAACTGCTGCGCAAACGCATCTTTGCCGCCTCCGACGGGCGGTTCGAGTCGCTCGATGCCATCAGCACACCGGCGCTCACCGATGTGGAACGGCAGATCGTCGCTGCGATCACGCCGCTGCCGCGCGTCGCGTCACCTGAAGCGCGACGCGCGCTCCTGCATTACGCAGCACGGATGGAAGAGGGACAACTCGATGAAGATGACATACGCTGCGCAATCAACTGGTATCAATTCCATGCGGCGCCGCGCCTGCAAAGGTCGGCGTCGCGTGCTTAAGAGTCGTAGTCAACCCTGTCTGGAAGGAAGCGTCCGCCGGTTTTTGCGGCGAACGCTGCTTCTGACTCAGGGAAGGGAGGATGGTATGACTCTGCCTCGTCCCCCGGCATACCGTCCGGGGCTGTTTGTCAACCGCGAAAGTGAAATCGGACGGGTGAGGGATGCCCTTCAGGACATAGCAGGCGGGAAAGCGGAACATGCGCGGACGATCGTGTTTCGTGGCGAACGTGGTTTGGGCAAAAGCTGGCTGGCGCTCCACCTCCACCGGCACGTTTTGAAAGAGGAAATGCCGCATCTGTTGTCGCAGCATCGCATGGTGTCGTTGCTGATCAATCTGACCCCGCCATCTGACCATTCCGTTGACGAAACCGCGCCGGAGGGAGAGTGGCATGTCACCCGCGAAGAAGCCGCGCGCATCGCTGCTCAAGACGATCAGGAGTTCGAGCCGATTCTCCGGCGCTTGCTGAACTGGCTGGCGGAACAACTGGACGTTATCCGCGCCCCGCATGCTCCTGTGCGCGATCTCGCCTCCTGGCTGGCAAGGGATGTCCAACAAAAACTGGAGAAAGAACCGAACCTCTTGATGTGTCTGACTCTCGATTCGGTCTTTGAAACGAATCAGGTGTTCCTCGATGCCCTGGAACGGCACGTTCTGGGGGCGCTGGCGGCGCTGCCGCGGGTGCTGATGATCATGACCGGGCGCGGACGACCGTATCTCTGGAAGTCGCCCTACCTGCGCGCCGAGCGCGAAGAACAACCGCTCAAACCCTTCATCGCCGACGAGGTCGTCGATCAAATCCGTCGCGCGCTGCGCGATACGCCTGATCTTCCTGAAACGGTCAATACCTTATCAGGCGACGCCCTCCTCCGGCTGGCAGAACGGGTGATCGCTACCGGTGGCGGATACCCGCTGACCAATCATCTGCTGGCGCTTGCGCTCGTGCAGCAGGCGCTCGACGTGCTGCCCGACGATCAGCGCGACAATGCAGAGCGACTGACGAGCATCCTCGATCAGACGCAGATCGATGCGGCAATTCTTGAACAGGTCGCCGACCGACTGCTGGACGTCATTCCGACAGACGAACGTCATCGTCTGCGCGAGGCGTTCGAGGCGCTCTGCGTGCTCAAAGACGGGTTCCGCGAGAATGAAATGCCCTATCTCCTGGCGGCGCGGCGGCATCAGAAGCCCGAAGGATCGGAATACGAACTCCCGGCAATACGCAACCTGCGTGATCGTCTGCTCGAAACCAACCTGGTGCGCTGGCGGGACAAACGCTACGCGATGGACGAAGCCGTGCGCGCAGTGCTTGAAGCATACCTGAAGCTCGCCCGCCCTGACGTATGGAGGCGTCTGCACGAAAGCGCAAAGCAGGTGTATGGGGAATGGGGAGAGAAGTACCGCAGCGCATACTACCGTGATCGGGCTGCGTTTCACGAACGGGTGCTGAGTGAAGCAACCGACGCCATGGTTAACGTGAGATGAAGAGGAGGTTCCCATGCATGAAGGTGAACGCTACACCGGCGCGTGGGCAACGCCTGACCTGATCGGGCGCAAGGAAATCCTCCGGCGGATCGATGAGGCGATCCACGCTGCTGCCGGTCCATCGGTCGTGGCGCTGTATGGACCCGGCGGCATCGGCAAGACGCGCATGTTGAGCGATGCTCTGAAACGACAGACCGGCGGCGCCATTTACACCGCACAACGCCTGATCGATCTGTACGACATTCGCTACCACAGCAGTCTCGATCTTGCCGCTGCGATCTGCGATGCACTCGACGTTGCAAAAGGGAGAGACTTTCGTCAATTTGAGCAGGCGCGCGATCAGCAGCGCAAAGCGCAGGCTTCTGGGGATGTCAGGCAGATTGCAGCATTGACCAGAGAAGCATTGCAGGCTTTCACCGCCGATCTCAATCGCTTCTCGCAGCACCGGCGTGTCGTGATTGCCCTCGACACCCTCGAACGCATCGCCTATGGCGCCGGTGAACAGCGTCCGCCTTTTCAGGTTGCGCCATCATGGGAATGGCTGGTTGAGTCGTTGCCCGACTGGGGGAATGTCACGCTGCTGGTCGCCGGTCGCAATCAGATTACCCATCTCTTTCCAGATCTTCAGCAGCAAACCCATCTGACGCCTCTCAAAGTCGAACCATTTACCGAAGATGAAACGCGAGATTACCTCGATGCTGTGGCGCAGGCAGCCGAAAACGCCGGTGAACAGGCGGTGGCGGAGACATTACGCCGCCTGACGCCGGAACGCAGGCATCAGGTGTATCGTTACTCAGGCGGGTTGCCAATCCTGCTGGCGCTGCTCGCGGACTATATCAGCATTGCCGGGTTTGGCAAATTGCCGCCGATCGTCGAGACCGAGACCGACCCGGCGCGTGCCCGCGAGGTGCTCGAAGAACAGTTGATCGCGCGCATGATGGACTCACAGGCGATCAAGGACACTCTCCAAATGCTCGGACGCGCGCCGAAAGGCGTCGATGCCGGATTGCTGGCGCACCTCCTTGACATCTTGCCCGACGAAGCACGCCGTCGCCTCGCCATGATCGAGCGTCTGTCCTTCGTCAAGGTGCGCGGCGAGCGTTACTTTCTGCACGACGAGATGTATGCCATTCTGCACCGGCAGATTTATAGCGCGCCGGACGATGCCCCTGAAGCGGAGCGCGTCAACACTGCCATCATTCAATGGTATGCACAACAGATCAACGAGCGCCGCGAATCCCTCGATGAACTGTACGCGCCGATCGAACAACCGCGCCGCGCTGTCAGTGTTGCGCCGCGTATCGACTATGAGCGTATTGCAGCGGTTCAACAGGAGATCCAGCAACTGCTGATCGATCAACTCTCCTATCATCTGCGCCTTGATCCGCTCGAAGGATTCCGTGAGTATTTCCGCGATACCTTCTACGCCGTGTTCACCGGCAATACCATGCTCGACATTCAGTTGCAGGCGGAACTTCTGGCATTTCTCGACGAACGTGATCGCTCAGGAGAGCAAGCGTCCATCGACGGTCTGGAGCGCGAGGTTGTACAGGGTGTTACGGCTATTCGCCCGGTTGCCCGTCGCTATGCGGAGAACGATTACGATGGCGTCGTATGGGAAGCGCAACGGCTGCGGCAGGAACACCCTGGTCTTCTGGCGACGGCAGGGCGCACGACCGAAGCGGCGCTCGATGTGTGGGAGGCGCTCGCGCGAACCGGCAGGGCGAAGGAAGAATACCAGGACAGCGTCGAAACGGATCGACTGCTCGCAGCCGCTGAAGCGATTCTGGTTCCCGTCATTCGTTCGGCGTCTCCCGACGTCTCCGAGGCGCGGCGGTGGCGCGCCCGCAGCCTGCTGGCGCTGGCGTACCACGCGCGCGGGTTCAGCCTGCGCGCTCGCGGTCAGACCCGTCCCGCAATCGAGGCATACCGCCGTGCTGCTGTGCTCTGGCGGCAGGTCGATGTGCCGATCTGCCTGGCGTGGACCCTCAACAATCTCGGGTTTGTCGAAGTGGAAGAAGGAAATAGCGCCACTGGATTGGCGCTGATCGAAGAAGCGCTGGAGATCCGCAAGCAACTCGGCGCGCGCGCGCTGACCGGCGTCAGCCACGCCACACGCGCGCTGGCGCTCGTCTACACTGGCGAGTATGCAGAAGCGAAAGAGGATGCCGAACGCGCCCTGCGCCTGTTCCAGGCGGTCGAGTATCGTCTTGGCACGGGGCTGGCGCTGCGCAACCTTGCCGAAGCATTGCGCCGGTCGGTCTCCAGAGGCGACGATCCGCAGGAACGGATGGCCGTGCTGCGTGAAGCACGCGATTACGCAAATGAGGCATACCGTATCTTTGAAGATATTGGCGACCGGTTGCGTCAGGTCGAGTCGCTGATCGAAGAAGGGTGCGCCCTGCGCGATATGAGCGGTGTGCTCCGTGATCATCCGCTGCCAGGCGAAGACCTCACCGAGATGGCGCAGGACAGCCGTAACGCACTCGAGCAGGCGGCAACCCTGGCGCAGCAGATTGGCAACACCTTTCGTCACGTTGATGCACTGGTCAACATCGCCTATCTCGGCGCCAACGTTGGACAGTTGGATCTTATCGAGAGCGGACTGGCGCGCGCGAAGGAGGCGATCCCCGGCGAGTATGTGATAACCGAGCGGGGACGGCCCGATCCAGCAGGGACGGGCATCCGCAACCGCCATCTGTTCACGCAACTTGCCAGGATCCATATGCTGCTCGGCGGGCGGCTGTTTGTCGCTGTTCAGGATACAAAGTCTCAGAGTCAAGAGTCTCTTCGATCAATCGCCGAGGCATATGCGCGTTTCGCAGACCTGTTCGGCGCAGGAGCGCCCGTGACTGTCACATCCGCAGATGATGCGCTTGATCGGGCGATCCGCCACTACACCCTCGCCTTCGAGTACGACCGACTTTACAACCCGCTCGACGCCAGGGTACGACGTGCGCAGGATACGGTATACAACAAGATCAAGGCGCTCGGCGCCGATCAATTGAAAGTCGTTGCGGACGCCATTAAAGCCGTTGAGCGCGACTATCGCCTGGGCAGATCCGCAATGCGCGACTTGCTCGAAAGCCGCGCGCTGCTTTTCGAGGAATTGGCATAGCCGTAGCGCAGCAAGCGCAGCCCTTCGAGGCGCAGCACGTCGGGGAAGAGCGCCTGGTAGATGCGGCAATTCGGCGATTTCACATCATATCGTCCGGTGGCGCGGTACGTCAGCGCCGGGCACCCGCCGGCGCACCAGTAACGCCACATGCATGCCCGGCATCCTTCCTTTTCATCAACCGGCACGTTCTGAATGCCAATGGCATCCTCGCGGATCAGGCGGAGGGGATCGGGCGCAGCCACATCGGTGACCGTGCGCTCGATCGCCATGTGACACTTCGCCACACCGCCACGATGGTCGATGACCATGTACGAATGCCCGACGCCACACGGGCGGTCGTGCGGCGTATCGAGCCACGCCAGGTCGATGAGTGCGCCAGGCAGATTGTAGGGCGGGGTGCGCCGGGCAATGACGGCGAACGCTTCCCGCATCGCCGCGATAATCTGCTCATCCTGGAAGGAAAGATCGGCAGCGTGAGCGGAACAATCGTTCTCTCGGTAGAAGTTGAGCGCAAACGGCAACCCGCGATCCAGCACATACTCGACGGTTGCCGCCAGCCCGGCGAGGTTTCGGTGCGACAGCGTGATCGAAATCGAGGAAGTGACGCCGTGCGCCGCCAGCCGGTCGAGCGTCCGTGCAACGCAGGCAAACGAACCGCGCCCGTTGGCGAAGCGGCGATTGGCATCGTGCCCATCGCCGATGCCGTCGAGTGAGATCATCAGGCGCAATCCGCCGTCGCGCAGGGCACGGATCAGACGGTCGCCGAGCGCCACGCCGTTGCTGAGCACAACGCCATCAAGCGCCAACCCGTGTCGGGCTGCACATTCGCGTGCATACCGGTGTGTCGCAATGACGAGTGGAGCGTTCAACGTCGCCTCGCCGCCGGCATACTTCAGTTTGATCCGTCGGAAGCCGTGTGCCACCGCAGAACGAACCACGGCATCGACCGCCTGCCTGCTACGCGCCATGTCCATGGCATCTGCGGTTTTGCGGACGTAACAGTAGTCGCAGCGCAGGTTGCACGCATTGGTGACATGCAGCCAGGCGGTAAGCGTCTGCGGCGTCGCGCACTTTGTACAAGCCGGTTGGTCGAGGCGTTGGAGCAATTCCAGTTTGGCGAGACGCTGCGCTGCCCGATACAGATTGTCATCTTCTCCGGCGTCCGCCAGCCGTTGAGGCTGGCGAAACCGATTCAGCAGCGCCCATGCCGCCTCGTCAAGCACCACGACGCCTGCGCTGCCGAGCGGATTAAACGCCAGCACGTAGCCGCCGGGAAGCGTGTCGGTATGAAGTGCAGCCGTCTGGTACGCAACTGACTCGTCTACGGCGTCTTCAGCAGAGGGTGCGGGGCGTTCCGCTGGGCAGGCGCAGTCGGTCTCCGGCGGGGTGAAGCAGTCGGTTTCAACGGCGCCAACCCCCTGATATGCCAGATCTGCCGCACACAAGATGAGCGGGAATACCGCAACGGGTCGACTCGCGTTGTTCATAAGAGCCTCCTGAATGCCGCGCTGCCATGTGCCGGATTCAATTCTTTCATCATCCATAACCGCTGTATCAGCGCCGCTCCAACACGCGCATATGTCTACTATACCTCATTTCTGACGATTGTCTATATGTTCCAGAATGCCTTGCCTTCCTGATTCCAGCCAATGCGGGAGGGTCTCAGCCTGCCCTGACCGCTGCTCTGCCATGGTGCGCGCATCCACGCCTGCCAATGGTATTCTGCGAGTGTGCGTCACTTTGCCTCGCCTCATACTAACTTGCGGTCAGTCAGACACGATGTTCGCATGTTCATTGGGCAAGGAGCAACGGTCAACGCGCGCCGGCAGTCCACCCGGCGGCTGAAGCCGTGGCCTACGGGCGCCAGGCCCGCCCGCGCGGGCCGCACCGGGCGATACCGGATTCTTTGCTCAAAAACCATTATTGACTTCACTGCAAAAAGCAACCACGAAGGTCACAAATGGACACAAAGGAAATGCTCTTCATTGTATGAACCTTCGTGCGCTTCGTGTCCTTTGTGGTTTAAGCCTTTGTGCAGTGGACTCAATATTGTCCAAATGACCGCGTATTAGTATCAGCATCCCCTCTATGCTGAGCGTGCGCAGCGGCGCCTGCCAGAGTCGCCTACGCCGGGTGTGAAGTCCCACTGACGTGAGTCCGGTAGAGCGCATGCGCGCCCTTTGCGCACGCCGTCTGACGCTGAGTCGTCAGGAATGGTCAGGATTTGAGAGATGGCTTCTTTTTCTCTGGTTCCCTTTACGCCTGCCGTCCGATACTGATTGGTTGGTATGGCAGGCTGCCGCTTGACCTTTCATGCCGTGCTTGGACGCCGACATGCAGAAGTGATGATGCCAGTTCTGTAACAAAGCCGGCTGGCTTTGCGTAGATCGGGTAGAACCACTTCCAACCAGATGTCCTGCACCACATCACACCAGCGCAACGCTCCCGGCGGCGGTTCGGGAGAGCCTGCGGAGAGGCAGGCGCAAGGTTCCCGCGAGGCGCACGATGCCGGTGCGCGAGCGACTGCACAGCCATCTCGAAGGTTCTAAGAGCACGGTTTGGGTATGCTACAGGTGAGCGGGAGACGATACTTACGGAGAAGGAGGGGAACCATGCTCGACCTGATCCTGACCATTGTCCTGGCGATTGTTCTGTTCGGCATGGCGCGCTGGTTGGTCGAAGCGCTGATCCAGGCGCTCATCAGCCTGTTCACTGCCTTCTTCAGTGCGGCTGGCGCAATCGTGCTGATCGGTGTGCTGGTCTGGTTGTTGAACAGTGTGGGGAACTGGTAGAAGGTAACTGTCACCACAGGTTGTCGCCGCGCATCGCAGGGGGCGACGCAGCGGCGGCGCGTGGGTGCGGATCGCAGGGCAAGCGGGCGGGGGGAGGTGACCAGCGCCCGCAGGTGATCAGGCGCATAGCGGTGACTGCGCCGCCACCGGACGCCGAGCGGAGCGCCGGGTGGCGGGCGGGGGTGCAGGTGACCGGCGCCATAAGTTGCCGCCGCGCATTGCAGGGGCGGCACAGCGGCGGAGCACGGGGGTAACTGTCACCTTGAATCGGGCCAGTAGGAGACGAGCCGCCCCTGCGGGTTGTACAATCCGCCTGGATCGGTCTCCCGGTTGTTCCAGATCGATGCACTGCTGGTGTGCTTGAAAGCGCGCGTTTCACCCGGCGCCAGCGTGCCGCCGATGCCCTGGTGGATCTGGCTCCCCTTGAAACTGCACATGATCCAGCCGTCCAGATTGATCGGCTCGCTGCTGATGTTGCGCAGCGTCACCGTTTCCGTGCGCTTGTTGATCCCAACAATGAGCACCGGCGCATTTGGCGCTTTGGCGGCGTTGGGGTCCGTTCGGCACTTGTTGTACGATGGCGGCGACGCCTGGTTCCCTGTGGCAGTGGGTGCGGCAGAAGGAGGGGGAGTGGCGGCGACGGGCGCGCGTTCGCCTTGCGGTGAGCGCAGCCGAACCGCGTTGCATGCGTCCGGCGCCCACAGCCCCGCCTGCGCTTCGCGCGCCGCGCGTTGCGCCGCCTTGAACTGCTCCTGATACCGGTAGGGGGTTCGGAAGGTGTACTCGAAGCCATACCCCTGCGCAATAATCTCATAATTGATCAATCGTCCGTCGGGCAGCCAGACGAACCGCAGCAACCGATTGTACCGGTCGCGATCGCCCTGACTCGCGTCCGATTCGAGGAGCACGGTTTGACCGTCTGCCAATTCTGTGAGAAAGCGCGCGGCTTCACGCCCGAAGCACTCCACCGGGCGCGATGGATGGGTCGTCTCAGGCGTATCGACGCCGATCAGCCGGATGCGTCGCGTGCGCCCACTGCTCCCTGAGCCTGCCGAAGGGTTGAGCGTCACGTCGAGTGTGTCCCCATCGACAACAGACTTGACGACGGCACGTTCAAGACCGCTTGCCGGCATCGGCGGCGCCTGAACGGTTTCAGTCGTTGCCGTCGGAAGCAGGGTTGCGGTGGCGGATTGTGCAACGCGCTGCGCCGGTTGCGCTCCTGCCGCGCCCGGACTGAGGGTTGCAATCAGTGTGAACGTCAGCGCAAATGCGATGACGAGTCGGGAGACGCCGGGTGACGCTCTCCTGCGCCTGATCATGTGTCGTGTCCCTGGGGAGTAAATAGGTCGATTGAATGTTTCCACGGTTTGAACTCCTTTCGGGTATGTAAATGTGTCTGCCAATCAGCAGCGCCGCTTGCGGTGAGCGCGCCGAACTGCTTGCGGTGAGCGCGCGCTGAGCCTGTCGAAGCGCAGAATCGGAAAACGCGCTGCTGCATGAGTCCTGGATTAAGATAAGGAAGGAGTGCTCGCCGGATTAAGCGACTATCCGAAAAATCGCCCCATGAAAAGAATGCGGTCAGGCAGGCAACGGCGCTGCTTCGCCCATCCAACAGGCTTTTCCAGACAGGCGCCTGATACTCATGCGCGGTCAAATACTGCCGGGATGTGCAGCGGGATGCCGGGGCGCTGCGGGCGAAAGCCTTCGCTGAGCAATTGGAAGCCCTGCTGGGGCTACTGATGCCATAGCGCAGTCTGCGTCCACGACACGCCTGCCGGTGCGCGTTGACCGTTGCGCCTTGCCCAACGAACGCGCAAACATCGTGGCTGACTGACCGCAAGTTCGTATAAGCAGGTATGGGGAACTATCGCCGATGAGTGAGCAGGTGCGGGCAGCACCGTGCGCATCGTAGTGAGGGCGCATCGGCGCCCTTTGTGCTCTCAGCCCTGCGTTCGCCGCATGACCGGCGCGCCGCAATGCCAGTCGTGCGCGCCGGTCATGCGGCGCTCATAGCCGCGCTGCCTCCGAGGGGCAGATGCTCTTCCCAACTCCGCGCTGCCGGACGGGACGTAGAATGACCGCGTCTGGCGATTCCTGGTCGGCTTGTTCGATCATGGCAGAAGACGCATCAGGCTTCGGATACACCGTCGTTCACCGCAGAACGGATCACTCGAACAATGCGCTGACGGTGCAGGAGAAACCGGGCAGGAGATCAGGAAACGAAAGCATATCGTGTTCGGTGAAGGTGCGCGCACTGCCATCTGACATATATGCGACCACCTCGCGAGTGCGCGGGTAAATGGTCCACACGAGCGGCGTGCCAGCGCGCAGGAAATCTCGAATCTTCTCCCGGACATCTTCCGCTGTTTCGTTGGGGGATACGACTTCGATGGCCAGGTCGGGGGCGAGATCCCAGAAGCCTTCTGGCACTCCGTCGGGCGGAATGCGCTCTCCCCGGACATACGAGACATCTGGCGCGCGCACCGTATCAGGATTGCGCGCGAGGAGATACCCCGCCTCGACGCCGACATATCCTCCGGTCGTCTGCCCGATCCAGAGGCGCAGCAATGTTGCGATGGCGGCTGCAATGGCGCCGTGTCGTCCACCTGGAGGCATGGTTTCGATCACCTCCCCGCGCACCAGTTCGCGACGCACCTCGGCGCCCGGCAATTGCCAGAACTCCTGTGCGGTCATTATCTGGCGTGCCACCAGACTCATGGTTTACGCTCCCCTCGACTGATCCGGCTGCCGTCACGCCGATGACGGACTGCCCGGTTTTTTCACGACCCGAAGGCATACTGTTGCGCTCTGGAGGGGGTCTCTCATCGCATTATCATATCCGGCGGCGCCAACGGTCCGGTGAGCAGCGCCTCAAGTTCGGCGCCGGCCGGGTAAACCGCCGTTCCAGGCGGAACGACCAGCAGCGCATTGGCGCTCAGCATCGACAACAACCGGCTGCTCCCCTGCCGTCCAGTGCTGTGTGCCACCAGCCGCCCTTCCTCCCAACTGACGATGACGCGCTGATATTCCGGGCGATCAGGAGGCGGCTGGAGTGGATCGCGCAGCATCACCCGCACCCGTGGTCGTTCAGGATGCGCGTCGCCTTGCAGTCGGCGAAGCGCAGGGCGCACGAACACCTCGAATGACACGAGCGACGAAACCGGATACCCGGGCAATCCAAACGCCAGAAGCGGCGATGACCGCGCCGAAGCGGGTCGTTCAATCGTCGCAAAGGTCATCGGCTTGCCCGGCTTGAACGCGATGCGTCCGAAATGAACGGTTCCCAACTCCGCCAGCAGCGGCTTGATCAGGTCGCGCGTCCCCATAGAGACGCCGCCGCTCGTGAGCAATACATCGGCGCGATCGAGCGCCTCGAGGATCGCAGCGCGCTGCACATGCACATCATCGCGCGCAATACCAAGCGACAGCGCCAGACACCCGGCTTCACGCGCCGCCGCCATCAAAGCGTAGCGGTTGCTGTCGCGCACGCCACCAGGAAAAACCTTGCCATCCGGCTCATACACCTCATCGCCGGTTGCCAGCACCGCCACAACCGGACGACGGTACACCTTTGCCCGGCCACGCTCCACGGTCGCCAGCAACCCGATCTCGGCGGCGCCAAGCGTCGTCCCGCGCGCCAGCACCAGTTGCCCGGCAGCAATGTCCTGTCCGACGGTATGAATGTTCTCTCCAGCGCGGGGGGGGCGCTGCACAATCAGATCGCCATCGCATTCCTCAGTCTGCTCTGCCATGATCACAGCGTCGGCGCCCTCCGGAATCGGAGCGCCGGTCATGATGCGCACGGCAGTCCCCGCTTCGACGCGTAACCCCGGCGTCGAACCGGCGGTCACCTCGGCCATCACCCGGCGTGGAGCATCGCCATCGGTGCTGCGTACCGCATACCCGTCAACCGCTGCCTTGGGCATGTCGGGCAGCGGTTCGACGCCGTAGACATCCTCCGCCAGCACCCGACCATCGGCGGATTCGCCGAGAATATCGACTTCTTCAACGCCAATTGGCGTCACCTGGGCAGTGATCAGGCGCTGCGCCTCATCGACCGAAACCATCGGATAGGGCGATTTGTGTTGCATGGGTTGCGCCTCGTTATGCCGGCATCGCCGCAAGATCCGCCGACTTCTTCGCCGCATGCTCCTGTTCGCTCAGGAACCAGGTCGCTTCCATTGCCGCTTTGCACCCCTCGCCTGCCGCTGTGATCGCCTGGCGGTAGATGTGATCGACCACATCGCCCGCTGCAAAGACCCCCGGAATGCCGGTGCGCGTCCGATGGTCGGCTACAATGTACCCGTTCTCGTCGAGTTCCAGTTGATCCTTGAACAGCGATGTGTTCGGAATATGACCAATGTACGGGAACACTCCATCGGTTTCAATGATCGAGACTTCACCGGTCTTGAGGTTGCGCACGCGCACGCCGGTCACCTTGTCGTCCCCCAGAATCTCCTCGACGACCGAGTTCCACACAAATGAGACCTTGGGGTTCGAGAATGCCCGTTCTTGCAGGATCGGATCGGCGCGCAGCGCGTCGCGCCGGTGCACAATCTTCAATTCAGAAACGTAGCGCGTCAGGAAGAGACCTTCATCCAGCGCGCTGTTGCCGCCGCCGACCACGACGACCTTCTTGTTGCGGAAGAAGAACCCGTCACACGTTGCGCAATAGGACACGCCACGGTTCGCCAGCCGATCCTCGCCGGGAACGCCGAGTTTGCGCGGCGATGCGCCGGTTGAGATGATCAGTGCGTCCGCCGTCACCTCCTCGCCGTTGTCGGGAAAGATGCGGAACGGGCGCTGCGACAGATCGACGCGCTCGACGATGGCATCCATGTAGCGTGCGCCGAAACGCGCTGCCTGCTTTTCCATATTATCGGCGAGTTCGAAGCCGCCGATCCCTTCAACGAAGCCGGGATAGTTCTCGACTTCGCTCGTCGTTGCGATCAGTCCCCCCGGCTGCAACCCGCGGATTACCAGCGGCTCGAGGTTGGCGCGCGCCGCATAGAGCGCCGCAGTCAGTCCCGCCGGACCAGAACCAATAATGACAACTTTGCTGTGCATGTTGCGGTCTCCCTGTACCTTGAATCAACGGCGCTTCTGCGCCGCCACTCTTATGATGATACCACACCGGCAAAGGTTACGCAGACAGATTCGCTATTCCTGTAGGACTCCGGCGCCCTTGCCTGCCACTCAATGAACCAGCGCAGGCAGGGATGATCGTCTGTCTTTCGTGAAGCGCAATCCCGTGGCACTATCTGCATGGCGTTTCATATGTGCGACGGGAGGCGGTATGCGCTGGCTTGCTCTCGGACCAATCCTCCTTGCGATCATCATGATGATGGCAGTCGCGCCGACATCCACCACTGCTGCGCCAACTGCTCTGATCAACGAGTTCATGCCTGCCCCGTCAAGCGGGCCGGAGTGGGTCGAGATCGTCAACTCCAGCGACACACCGCTCGACATAAGCGGCTGGAGGATAGATGATGATACCCCTGGCGGCTCACAAACCGTCATACCCTCTGGCGTGCTTATCCCGCCATACAGTCTGATCGTCATCGAACTGAGCACGAATATTCTCAATAACACTGGATCCGACGCTGTGACCCTGATCGACGCTTCCGGCGTTGTTGTTGACAGTGCGCCCTATACGGCTGCAACGGTCGGCAAGAGTTTTGCGCGCTTCCCCGATGGGAGCGGCGTCTGGGTGAAGAGCAAGCCATCGCCAGGTGAGTGGAATGCGCCACCCGGACTGGCGCCATCCGCCACGCCGACATTGCCGCCTGATGACACGCCTGCTCCTGAGCCGTCGCCTACCGATGACCCATCGCCAATGGCGACGCCCGCCGATACCCCGGAGATTACGCCATCGGCGACGCCATCCAGCACCTCTGCAATACCGCCGACCGCAACCGGAACCGAGACCATCGAACCAACCGCAACGCGGACGCCGACGGCGACCACCGAGCCAACTGCAACGTCCGAGCCGGCCGCGACGCGCACGCCGACGGCGACCACCGAGCCAACCGCAACGTCCGAGCCGACGGCGACGCGGACGCCGACGGCGACCGTGGAACCGAGTGCGGTCGTGGAGCCGACGGCGACGCGCACGTTATCCCCGACGCGCACCCCCTCGCCGACGCGGACGCCGACGGCGACCGCCGAACCGACCGCGACGCGGACGCCGACGGCGACCACCGAGCCAACCGCGACGTCCGAGCCGACGGCGACGCGCACGCCGACGGCGACCGTGGAACCGACCGCGGTTGTCGAGCCGACGGCGACGCGCACGGCATCGCCCACCCGCACCCCCTCGCCGACGCGCACGCCGACAGCGACTGCCGAACCGACCGCCGTCGCCGAACCGACGGCGACGCGCACGGCATCGCCCAGCCGCATGCCGACGGCGACGCGCACCCCATCGCCCAGCCGCACGCCGACGGCGACGCGCACCCCATCGCTCAGCCGCACGCCGACGGCGACGCGCACCCCATCGCCCAGCCGCACGCCGACGGCGACGCGCACGGCATCGCCTAGCCGCACGCCGACAGCGACGCGCACGTTATCCCCCACGCGCACCTCATCGCCAACCCGCACCATGCAACCGGGCAACGCCGCCGGCAGCAGCGGGCCGTCGAGCCTGACAGCATCGCCATCATCAGGCGGAAGCGCACAAACGAGAGAAAGCGTCGCCCCTGCCGTCACCCGTCGTCCGTATGATCATCTGCCCGCCTGGGGTCCCGGCGGGTTGCCGACAGCGGCGCCGTTCATTGCTATGGGAGCGCGTGAGCCGTACAGAACGCTGCTCACACCTTCGGCTGCCCCGTCTATTTCACCCATACCGGCGCCGCAACCGACAATCATCGTATCCACAACGACCACATCAGCGGCGCGTGTTGTCGATTTCCCAATCATCGCCATCAAGATAAGCGCCGGAGTGCTTTTGCTCATCGCTGCCACATGGCTTGCCGTTCGTTCGCTGCGCCGCCAGAAAGCGAACACCTCCGAAAGCGGCGTAGAGGCGGAATGGTTTTACGAGATATGACACGACCGTAAGCGCTGTGCTACAATGGCGCTTTCAGATGTGCTCGTTTGCATTGCCGCGCTATCACAGGGAGGTGTGCCATGCTTGACCCGACGCCGCTCATCCAGGAGCGATTGTCACAAAACCGCTGGGGGTTGCTTGGCGGTCAGGGATGCGTCCTCGGGTTCGATGTCGGCAGTTATGGATTGCGGGCGGCGCTGGTGGATCTCAGCCGTCATACCTATGTCAGCGCACACCGTGAACCGGAACCCGAGACGCCGCAGGAACTCGTGGGGGGGGCAATTGATCTTGGGAACGAACTCATGGCTGCACATAGCGTCATCTCCTCGCAACTGGTTCGTGTCGGGGCGGGATTCGGCGGGCCAGTGGATGTCCGCCAGGGGATTGTGCTGCTCTCGCCGCGCGTCCCGGGTTGGGAACGCTATCCGCTGCGTGAAACATTCGAGAACGCCTTTGATGCGACGTGCGTCGTCGATAACGATGCCAATCTGATTGCTCTGGCAGAAGCGACCTTTGGGGTGGGGCGCGATACGCAACATATGGTCTATATTCATCTGAGCACCGGCGTCGGCGCCGGTCTTGTGCTCGATGGGCGTCTGTACCACGGCGCCACCACGACTGCCGGTGAGATTGGGCATGCTGTTGTCGGTCCGGTCGATCCGACGCGCCCCGGTGAGCGACCCAAAACCCTGGAAGAGCATGTATCGATCAAGGGGTTGCTGAACCGGGCGGCGGAACTTGGCCTGCACACGACCTTGCTGAGCGATATTTTCAGTGATCATCCCGCAGCGCAACAGGTCGTCGCCGAAGCGATCGACATTCTGGCAGTGCGCATTGCGCAGATTGTCGCTCTCATCGATCCGCAAATGGTCGTGATCGGCGGCGTCGTTGCCCGCAACGGCGGCGAAGCATTTATCAGCGCGATTCGTGAACGGATGCACATGTACATCGGGAAGATGGTCGAACGCCCGGTTCAGGTCGTTGGCGCCATGTTGGGCGCTGACAGCGTTGCGATTGGCGCCGTGGCGCTGGCGCTCGAAAGTATGCGCAACTGAGCCAGGTTGCGCTGCCGGGGTGAACACGCTATAATATGCGCTGCACCGCGGGGCGGCAGATACTTGCCGAACCCCGCCAGGACCGAGAGGTAGCAACGGTAGGCGAGTTCCTCTGGGTGTCCTGCGGTGTCACCACCGGCGCAAGGCGTCGGTGTTTTATGAAGATCGGTCAACTGCACAACTCGATGGCGCGGCGTCCTAACTCGCGAATATCCTCGGAAATATCAGGATCATCGAGTTCATCCCAAGTGACCCAGCGCGCTGCTTGCACTTCGCGTTCGGCGGTCGTCAGTTCGCCGTTTCGCACCCGCGCGAAGTAGATCAGATCGATATGTTGATGTCCTGGCGTAATGTCTTCGAGCAGGATGCAGTAGGGTTGTGGCAGCACACGCACCTTGCCGAGGATGCCGCCGCTCGTCAGCAGTTCCACCTCAAGCCCGGCTTCTTCGCGCACCTCGCGGATGGCCGCCTCGTCGGGCAGTTCGTGCGGGTCGATGTGTCCGCCGGGCGGCAGCCACTTCCCTAACTTTCGGTGCAGGAGCAGTAAGGTTTGCCGTTCGTGGACAACGAACGTCGTGGCAGTGAAATCGCGGGTGATGTCTGACATGGCATGTTCCCTGGTAATACTGCTGTTTCGAGAGGGTAGTATACTATACGGCGACAGGCATTCCTGGGTATGCAGCAGGACCGTTAGCGTATAGACGGGCGTGATGCATGTGGGTTATAATTGGCAGTTGTCTGGCGCCGCAATCGCCGTCAACTTCGTGTCGCATCGTTATTCGGGTTCATGTTTGTTCACCTGCTCTGGCAACCCTGAGAGACCAGGACCATCCCCGCGCAGGTTGAGGAGGGATCGTTGGAAAGCTTCAGAATACCCATTCTGAAGATCGGCGATGTGCTGATCGCCTCGATTCAGGTGGCGTTGCACGATGCGTCTGCGGTGCAGTTCAAGGACGATCTGCTGCAAAAAATCTACGACACCAAAGCGCGAGGTCTGATCGTCGATCTTACCGCTGTTGATGTGGTTGACAGTTTTATCGGGCGTCTGATCAGCGACATCGCTTCGATGGCCGGCCTGATGGGGACGAAGGTTGTCATTACCGGTCTTCAGCCGGCTGTTGCCATTACACTGGTGGAATTAGGGCTGGAACTAACCGGTGTGATGACCGCGCTCAATCTCGAGAAAGGTCTGGCAATGCTCCGCCGACAGGCTGAGGAGGACGCCGATGGCACAGGCTAAGGTTGCGCCGATCCGTAGCGACCTCGATATAGTGATCGCTCGCACCCTTGCCCGTGATACTGCAAAGGCGCTCGGCTTCGGTGCGATTGATCAGGCGCGTATTGCAACCGCCGTCAGTGAACTGGCGCGGAATATCTTTCTCTATGCCGGCACCGGTACCGTAACCATTCGCGAAATTGAGCGCGGCGGTCGGAAGGGGATCGAAATCATCTGCGAAGACCAGGGACCCGGCATCGCAGATATCGATCTCGTCATGCAGGATAGCTACAGCACGTCGCGCGGCATGGGGATGGGGTTGCCCGGCGCGAAGCGATTGATGGACGAATTCGATATTAAGTCCGCCGAAGGGCAGGGAACGATCATCCACTGCCGGAAGTGGCGCACCTGACCGGATACAGTCCAGAAGAACGAAGCGCCGACGAGTCGTCAACCTGCACAACTCGCCGGCGCTTAATTGTGAGAGAGTGTTGTTACTTCTCTGATAGAGCGATCAGCCGGGTGTCGCCCAATTTATTGCCTGTAGTGACCATCTTGCGGCTGACGTTGGCTGAGCGTCCAAAACGTCGCCAAAGCGACGCTCTCATCGTTTTTGCCGTGGTGACCGTCTTGCGGCCAACGTTGGCTGAGCCTGTCGAAGCCAACGTCAGCCGCTCCATGTCCAGGTTGTGGGTGATCGCTCTATCAGGAGCCTGTTACCCTTGTGCCCTGGCGAGGCGCTCGATCCGGTTGAGCAGATCGCTGATTTCAAACGGTTTGAGCATATGATCGTCGGCGCCGGCGGCGCGACTGCGCTCGATATCGACGGCTTCGGCGCGCACCGACAGAACAATGATCGGCACGGAACGCCGCGCCTTGATCTGCCGGCAGACTTCCCAACCATCCAGATATGGCAGATTGATGTCGAGCACGATCAGATCCGGCCGATGTTCGGCTTCACGCTGAAGCGCCTCCATGCCATTACGGGCAACGATAATATCGTGACCTTCAGCAATCAGGACACGCTGCACCAGATCAAGGATGTCACGATTGTCATCGACAATGAGAATGCGCATCGGAGTAGTCGGGCTGTCTTTCTTTGCGGCGTATTATACCGCAAGACGTTCCTCTATCAATGCGGATGTCGTTCGTTTGCTACGATGCGCCGTTTTTGCTCATCTCATACATGCGCGGTCATTCGTACCATACTGCCGGGGCGCTGCGGGCGAAAGCCCGCGCTGAGCAAGTGAAAGCCCCGCCGGGGCTGCTGATGCCAATGCGCGGTCATGCGTCCACGACTGCCAACGCGCGTTGTGGATCGTTACACCTTGCGAACCGGGCGCTCGAACATCTTGTCTGACTGACCGCAAGTTTGGGTCAATACCGTAGGTGTATCCGTGTATAGATGTTGCCGGGGGATGTATGTCAACAGGATGGCCTGTATACGATAATGAGTCCCAGTATCGCCGTATTGTGGCGTATCTTATGCCTGGCGAAACCCTGTACGCTGTCTATGACTGCAAAGGCGTAGGAACCGGTTTTGTCGGCATTACTGATCGGCGCGTCATTTTCTACGACCAGGGAATGCTGGCGAAAAAACGCTCGATGATCTCTATTCCCTATTAGAATATTCTGGCTGTCGCCGTTGCCGATGAAGGAGTGATCTTTCAGAGCGGCGAAATTGTTCTTCTGACCGCGTTTGGTCGGTTTGCCTTCGAATTCCGCAGTCCCGACAAGGCCGATTGGGTGTATCGGTTCATCCTGGGACAGATTATGGTATCGAAATATCCGAACCCATCAACAGGATTGGGATAATGATCAGGGATCCCCGGAGGGGGTATGAAACACAACACCATCATCTCTTGCCCGGTCTGTGGTTACGCCAGCGCTGCGGATATGCCCGCTAATGCATGTGTGGTTGTGTATGTGTGCGCGCAGTGCGGCTCGGCGCTACGCCCGCTTCCTGGCGATTGCTGTGTGTTCTGCTCCTATGGCGACGACCTCTGCCCGCCGGAACAGATGCGTGTGGCTGATGCCTGAAGCGGCTCTGCTCCGATCAGCGCCTATCACAACACCCTCTGATCTGGTGGGCGCAGGCACTGCCTGCGCCCACCCAATTTAGACACGCTCTCGTTGACCGTCTTGCGGCGGACGTTGGCTGAGCCGGTCGAAGCCAACGTCCGCCGCTCCACGTTCTTGATGATCCAGGTTTGGGTGATCGCTCTATACGCCCCTGTGCAAGCATGCCTGCACAGCGCTGGCTATTCTCGCTGTCGCAATAGCGCACCCGGAGGATCTGCCTCGTTCATCATCAGCACCTGCTGCAACCGCAGTTTGAGGTGCGCGAAGGCTGGCTCAGCAACCACAGTGTAGGAACGCGGACGCGGCAGATCGACCGTCAGTTCCAGTGCAACCTGCGCCGGACGCGGAGTCAGGACGTAGACGCGGTCCGCCAGGAGCAATGCCTCGTCGATGTCGTGGGTCACCAGGAGAATCGTCCGGTCGAGCCGATCCCACAGCCCCAGCAGCCATTGCTGGAGCTGGGCGCGGGTCAGGGCGTCGAGCGCGCCAAATGGTTCGTCGAGCAACATGATCGGGCGATGCCAGAGGACGGTGCGGAGCAGCGCGGCGCGCTGCCGCATGCCGCCGGAGAGCATGGCAGGGCGGGCATCGCCCCATCCCGCCAACCCGAAATCGTGGAGCAGGGCGCACGCCTCGCGGCGGACAGCCGCCACGTCACCGCGCTGCACTATCGTTGCCAGCACGGCGTTGTCGATAATACTGCGCCAGGGAAGAAGCGCATCGCGCTGCGGCATGTACGCCACCTGCCCGCGGCGCCCGGTGACATCGATGCTATCGATCAACACTGCGCCTGCGTCGGGCGCCTCCAACCCGGCGATGATATTGAACAACGTGCTCTTGCCGCTGCCGCTGGGACCGATGATCGCCACAAATTCGCCCGCCTCTGCGTGGATCGTCAACCGATCGATGACGGTCACCGGTCCATCGGGCGTCCGAAATGTCTTACTGACTTCACGCACGTCGAGCATCGCCATACCACGACCGATCCTCTACACAATCCGCTTATTCAGCGTGTTGCGTTCGGCGCTGGCTTCGACAGGCTCAGCCAGCGTGTTGTTACGGCAGAAACGCATTGGTGAACGCCTTCTCCGGCTCGATCATGCGCGCAATCAACCCGCGATCCGCCATCCACTGCGCGTAATCGCGCCAGACGTCGAGTTTCTGTTCGCCCCAGCGCGGCGCTTCCGCCTGATACTGGCTTGCCAGATACTGCTGGCTGCGTTTGACCAGTGTTGGGTCGAGTTCGGGCGCTGCTTTCAGCAACACGTCGGCGGCTTCGTTCGGCTGCTCGATAGCGAAGCGATATCCGGCGCTCGTGGCAGCGAGGAACCGACGCACCAGATCGGGCTTTTCGACGATCATCCGTTCGCTGGTGATCAGCACCGGGGTGTAGTAATCGGGAATGCATTGGAGGTCGTTCATCATCAGAATCGTGAGCGGCGCCCCGCGCACTTCTGCTTCAACGCCTGTCCATCCTTTGAAGATCCAGGCAAAATCCACATCGCCGCGCTCGGTCGCTACAAAGAAGTCGGTGCTGCCGATATCCACGAATTCGACCTCGTCGAAGCGATCACCGGCGCCATCACACTCCATTAATCCGCGGATTGTCGCCTGTTCGATGGGGGAACCGAAGGCGCCATACTTTTTGCCGGCAAAGTCGCGCGGTCGGGTGATGCCTTCATCGGCGCGGCTCGCAAAGCCGCTGGTGTTGTGCTGAATGATTGCGGCAATCGACACAATCGGCACCCCCTCGACCCGCGCATACGTGACGGCTTCCTGGAAGGAGATGCCAAAGTCGAGTTTACCCGCCGCAACCAGTTGTTCGGCAGTTCCGCCCTCCTGCGCGCCCAGGATTTCGACATCCAGCCCCTGCTCCTGGTAGTACCCCATGTCGCGCGCCACGTACAGCCCCGTATGGTTGGTGTTTGGCGTCCAGTCAAGCCCGACACGAACCGGCGTCAATTCCTTCGCCGGCGCCGCCGGTGCAGCGCCGCCACAGGCGGCAAGCACGAATGCTGTCAGCAACAGAATACTTGTTCGTTTCACGATTCATCCCTCCATGAGATAATCCAGCGTTCCAGCACGGTCACGAACGCAAACAGCCCAATCGTCAGCAGCGAGGTCACCAGTGCCGCCACGAACACCTGATCGGTGCGAAAGGCGCGCAGTGAACGCGCGATGTACACGCCAAGGCCGGCGCTCGCGCCGATCCACTCGGCCAGCACGGCGCCAATGATGCTATAGGTCACTGCAACTTTGATGCCGGTGAAGATCGCGGGCAGCGCCGCAGGCAGCCGCAACAGGCGCAGCAATTGCCAGTAACTCGCCCCCATCGCCTCCAGCAAACGCCGCTGGTCGCGGTCCGCCGCCTGCAACCCATCGGCGGTGTTGACCACGATGGGAAAGAACGTCACCAGTGCGACGACCAGCACCTTGGGCAGCATGCCAAACCCAAATCCCACCACGAGCAGAGGAGCGATTGCCACAATCGGGATCGTCTGTGAGGTGACCAGCAGCGGGTACACGGCGCGCCGCAGGAATGGCGACGCATCAATCAGCACGCCCAGCGCGAAACCGCCGATCAGTGCCAGCCCAAAGCCGGGGGCGGTCACCGACAGCGTTGCTGCGATGTGTTCACCCAGCACCGGCAGGTTGTTCATCAGGGTGGTCAAAATGCGCGACGGCGGCGGCAGGAGCCATGGCGGCAGCGCCAGGCGCCACACGGTCAGTTCCCACGCCGCAACCAGCGCACTCAGGAGCGCGAAGGGCGGCAGAACCTGCGCAACGCGCCGCTGCCATCTGCTGCTCCTTCCGCCAGGCGATGCCGCCTGAACGACATGCTGCGCCTGTTCACTCTGCATACTTCGCCAGCTTCTCGGCAATCGTAGAGCCGCGCGGGTCATAATCCACTTTGATCAGCGTGAAGACCCGCGTTGCTCCTGCCTGGAGCACCGCTTCCTGCGCCTGTTTGATCACTGCCATAATTGCGTCGTACTCCCCCTCGATCGTCGTTTCCATTGGACCGACGCGATATGGCAGGCCACTTGCAGCGACTACGGCGATGGCAGCGTCGACAGCCGCGTAGGTTGCGGCTTTATCCGGTAATCCTCCCGGCAGGACCTCGAAACTGATGGTTACTGATGGCATGGCGCCCTCCCGATACAAAACCGCCGCCCCCAGAAGTAGGGAGCGGCAGTTCATACACCATCCATTGCATTCCCTACGCTGGCATAACCCAGGTCAGGTTCGAAGGGTCAGCGGCATTGTCGGGCCGCACTCTCAGCCAGGCTCTCCTGGCTCCCCTAGCTGCGCCGTGCACGGCGCAATCGGTTGTTCTATGAATCATACGACTTTCTGTAGCGCCTGTCAAACGTGTACAGTCTGCGGGGTGCAGTCATGAGTTGACAGGAACCACTGCGGTTCTGGCAGACGGCGCCCGCGCTGAGTGGACGAAGCCCCGCTGACGCGGGGCTGGCGCGGTGCGGGCGCATGCGCCGAAGCGAGGGCGCGGTCGCGCCCTTCGTGCGCTCAGCCCGACGGTTCAGCGTCGGGCGACGCAGCGGGTTGCCGCCTGACAAATCGTGCCTGGACCCTGCGATCGTGATAATCTGTTAGTCACCAACACAAAAACAGGACCATCGTCCTGCTCTCAGCGCCTGATCCGCCTTTGCCGCCGAAGCGGAATATGCGAGAATGCCGCTGCACCTATCGACTCGATCTGCAACCGTGCTTTCGTGTTCCGCCTTTCTTGAAGAGGGAAGCGTATGTCTCGACATCTGCTGTGGATGGTTCTTTTCCTGATGATTGGCGCAACAGTACTGCCTGGAAGAAACGCGGCGCATGCAGCGCCCGGCTACGAGATTCAGGTGGTGAAGACCCGCCTTGATCGACCCTGGAGCATCAATTTCGCGCCCGACGGGCGTTTGTTCTTCACCGCGCGCAACAGCGGTCGCCTGTATGCTCTGAACATCGCAACCGGCGCGGTGCAGACGTTCAGCGGTCTGCCGCCTGACAGATTCCGCGCTGAACAGGAAGCCGGCATGCTGGGAATGGAACTCGACCCCGATTTTGCCACGAATGGGTGGGCGTATATCTGCTATAGTCACTTCGATGACGGGGGCAATCGCCGGAACCGTCTCTCGCGGTTCACCGTCAATCCTGCATCCCGCAGCGTCGCCGAAGAGCGAGTCCTGATTGATGCCATGGTCGGCGCACTCTACCACAATGGTTGTCGCGTCGTTGTGTCGCCTGATAACCAGTATCTGTTCGTATCGATGGGCGATGCCGTCGTTCCATCGCTCGCGCAGGACCTCGACAGCACCGGCGGCAAGACCTTCCGCATCCTCAAGGACGGAAGCATTCCGACCGATAACCCGTTCTATGATAACGGCCGGTTGCCGCGTTCGTTGATCTGGACATACGGGTACCGCAATCATCAGGGGCTGGCGTTTCATCCGACGACCGGCGATCTCTGGAGCACCGAGCACGGACCCGACATCATGGACGAACTCAATGTTTTGATCGCCGGGCGCAACTACGGCTGGGGGTGGGGCAATTGCCTGGGAACAGTAAACTGTAATGGCGTGCCCAATTTTATGCCGCCGGTGGCGGTGTTCAACCCCGAAAGAACAGTGGCCATGTCGGACATGGTCTTCTACACCGGCAGCGCATTCCCCGAATGGTTCGGCGATCTCTTCTTCGTTACATTGAGAACTGGCAGGCTCTACCGCCTGAAGATCGATGATCGCACGATTGTTGAGCAGGAAATCCTGATCGATGGTCAGTACGGTCGCCTGCGCGACGTGACGGTCGGGCCGGATGGGTTCATCTATGTGTCCACTGACGAGACAGAGGCGAGATTGCTGCGCATCCGCCCGACGATCGAGGGACCGTATCGCGTGCAACTGCCGCTTGTTATGCGGGGGTAGCGATCTCTTCGAGGAAAAAGCGCCCCTGTGCATCGTCGTAGCCGAAGAGTTCGGCATAGCGCCCCCATTTGCTGGCGATATCGAGTTGCTGTTCCGCCTCATCGGGCGGGAAGTCGCGCTCCAGAGCGGTGAGGAGTACATCGCGGCGCAACGCGCGTTCTCCCGACGCTTCCAGCATGCGCAGCATCCAGCGAAAGAAGGGCAAGCGCCGCAGCCGTGAGGCAAAGATTTCTTTGCGTGCCAGAATGCTGGCGTCGGCAAACGTTTCGCCGAGCGGCGTAATGATCAAGTCGCCGGTTTCGACGCGGGCGAAGCCAAGGAGTTCCGCCGCTTCGATCAGCGCCTGCAAATTGTTGAAACCCAGTTCCAGTTCTTCCGCCAGCTGGTAAATATCGTCGCGCTCGGTGGGGGTGTTGTTCACGTGCTCGAGGAGACCGGCGAGTTCGGTAACCTCGGCGGCGGGCAATGCGCGTGTGCGCCCGGCCTGCCCCGGTTCCGTGCCGAACTCGACATGCTCCGGTTGTGTCTGCCCCATGAGAATGCCGTAGACGCGGTCGGTCAGCGCAACGAATGCGTCTGATTTGCGGTCACGCGGATGCGGCAGGGTCACCGGCACTTCGGTGATAATCCGCCCTGGACCTTTGTCCATCACGACGATCCGATCCGCCATGAAGATTGCTTCTTCGATATTGTGGCTGACCATCAACACGGCGCGAATCTGAAGTTGACCGCCGGTCCAGAGTTCGAGCACTTCGCCGCGCAGCGTCTCGGCGCTCAGCACATCCAGCGCGCTGAACGGCTCGTCGAGACAGAGCAATTCGGGGTTCGCGGCGAGCGCGCGGGCAATCCCGACTTTCTGGCGCATGCCGCCCGACAGTTCGCGCGGATACGCCTGCTCGAAGCCGTCGAGTCCGACCAGATCGATGAGTTCGACCGCGCGGGCGCGCGCCTGCTCCTCCGGTACGCCACGCGCCCGCATAGCGACTGCCACATTCCCTTCGACGGTCAGCCACGGAAAGAGCGCAAACGACTGGAAGACAATCGTGGCATATGGATTGACGCCATGCAACGGCTTGTCGCGGTAGCGCACCTCGCCTTCGCTCGGCCGGTTCAGCCCGGTAATGATACGGAGCAGCGTGCTCTTGCCGCAGCCTGATGGACCGAGCAGCGCGACGAACTCTCCTTCGCGAATGGTCAGGTTGATATGCTCAATGGCGGTGAAGCGTTTCTCGCCGCGCCCGTAGCGCTGCGCCACATTCCGCAATTCGACCAGCACTGCGCCGTTCGATGTCGCCATACGCCAACTCCTGGTTCATCATTCCATACGATAGACGTTTTCCGCCAGCCGGTAGAGACGCCGCCAGACGAGGCGATTGATTGCCACCACAGTGATGACCATCGCCAGCGTCGCCGCCAGGAGGCGCGGGTAATCGCCATCGGCAGTTGCAGAGGTGATCTGCGCGCCGACGCCGATGCTCTGGTACACCTGCCCGCCAAAGACGACGTACTCAGCGACGATGCTGGCATTCCACGCGCCGCCGCTGGCGGTGATCATCCCGGTGATCAGGTACGGGAAGAGCGCCGGCAGGATCAGGGTGCGCCAGCGCTGCCAGCCGCTCAGTTGCAACAGGTCGGTTGTGTAGCGTAAATCTTGCGGGATGGCCGCAGCGCCGGCAATGACGTTGAACAGCAGGTACCACTGCGTGCCGAGCAGCATGAGCAGCACCGCAGCGATATTCAACCCGCCAGGCGCGGCAAGCAGCGCCAGCACCAGCACCGGGAAGAGCGCCGTCGCCGGAATGGAGGCGACAATCTGCACAATCGGCTGGAGCACTGCCGCTGCGCGTGGTTGCGTACCGATATAGACGCCGAGCGGCGCCGTCCAGAGCAGCGCAATAATCAGCGCCGCCACAACGCGCAGGAACGTTGCGCCGACTCCAAACCCGATGTCAATCCACCGGTCGAGCGGAACCTGGAGCAGCAATCGCCCGCCAAGCGCAGCGCCCGCCAGCGCTGCCACGATAATGCCGGCAACGAACAGCCATCCGACCCCGAAACCACTGTTCGCTCCGGCGCTGACGCTGTGGGGAAGCGGCAGCACCCGGTCCATGAGCCTGTCAAACGCGCGCCCTGGCGGCGCGAGAACGCCGGCCGCCGCGTCTTTCAGCGCAGCGCGCTGCAACAGGTCATAGAACCACGACTGCGGCGGATTATCGCTCTCGACCATTTCGAGTTTGAAGCGATCCGCCTAGACCAGCAGCGGACGCCAGACCAGTTGATCGAGCAGAACGATGACGATGATCAACGTAGCGATGCCATAGCCGATGGCTGCAAGGTTCTCTTCATTCGCTGCGGTCTGCAAATAGGCGCCCAGTCCGGGCAGTCGAAAGTCGCGCGCGCCAAGGGTGAAAATCTCGGCTGCCATGAGGAAGAACCAGCCGCCTGCCCAACTCATCATGCTGTTCCAGATCAACGCCAGGGCGCCGAATGGCAATTCCAGCGTCGTCAACCGGCGCCAGCGGGTGAACCGGAAGATCCCGCTCGCTTCGCGCAGTTCACCAGGCACAGTGGTGAGCGACTGATACCAGGCGAAAGTCATGTTCCAGACCTGGCTGGTGAAGATGAGGACGACCGATGCCAGTTCGACTGCAATCCCCTCTGGCAGGATCGCCGTAAGGCTCAGAAGGACAACCGGCAGGAACGAGAGGATTGGCACGCTCTGCAACACATCGAGCAACGGCATGAGCACCCGTTCGGCGCGCGGGTTGTATGCGGCGATGTAGCCGTAGATCAGGGTAAAGACGAGCGACAGGGCATACGCCGCCGCCATGCGTCCAACCGAATGCAGCGCATAGAACGGCAATGCGCTGATCGACAGGCTGATCTCTGGTCCACGAACCTCGGCGGGAGCGGACTCTCCTGCCCAGATGCCAAGCGCCAGCAACCCGACAACGACCAGCAGAATGATGCCATCCGCCCCGGTGAACTATGGACGGTCTGGCGGGGTTGGCGTGAACCCCCGGCGAGTTGGTGCGGTCATAAACGCTCCGGGCAACCAGAAGTGACAGGCGAACGTGAGAAATCTGCTGCCACGCAGGCGGGGAAACAGGCAGCCGCCGTGCTGCCTGTGCGACGAGTGCTATTATACTACTGGCAGAGATGGGCTCGTTCGTTCTCCGTGGTTCGCAAGTGTGACGAAGATGTGGTATAGTGTGGCAAGTTCACGCTTCATTGCTCCTCGTTGGAATGAAGTAACGAGACCTGCTATGACAATCCCCCGGCGCAGAGCCGCAGGGAAACGAAGAAACATCCGCAAGAGCGGCGCGTCCGTTTATCGGTGAGCATAGAGCGGCTTGATGATCAAGCCTCATTGAGAGATCGGCGCTTCCTCCAGACGCCCCGTTGCGCCGAGATGCTACAGCTGAACGTCCGCGTGGTGAGGAGACAATTCAATCTTGAGTGCAGAACGATTGCAGAAAGTGCTGGCAAGCGCTGGCATTGCGTCGCGGCGTGACTGTGAAGAGTACATCGCCGCAGGACGGGTCATGGTCAATGGCAAAGTGGTCCGCATCCCCGGTACACGCGTGGACCCGGAGCACGATGAGATCTTCGTCGATGGAAAGCCGATCGGCAAGATTCACCACCGCACCTATGTGATGCTCCACAAGCCGGCGGGCGTGGTCTCGACGACCGATGATCCGCAGGGTCGCCCGACGGTGGTTGATCTGGTCAATCTTGAACAACGATTGTTCCCCGTGGGTCGGCTCGATTACGATTCGGAAGGATTGCTGCTGTTGACAGACGATGGCGAATTGACCCAGAAGTTGACCCACCCCAGCTACCAGGTCGAGAAAGAGTATCGGGTCCTGTTAGACGACGCCCCCTCGCCGAATGCGCTGCGCGCCTGGCGCTCTGGCGTCGAACTGGACGGTGTGAAAACGGCGCCGGCCTGGGTCGAACTGATTGAACGCACACCCGAAGGAGCGTGGGTGCGCGTGATTTTACACGAGGGGCGCAAGCGCCAGATCCGCGAAGTGGCGCGATTGCTCGGATATGAGGTGCGGCGGTTGATCCGTGTGCGCGAAGGTCCGCTGACTCTGGGAGACCTTCCAATCGGTACGTGGCGCTTTCTTACAGACGAAGAGGTTGACATGTTACGAGAACACGCCGAACGAAGCGTGGCGGTCGCCGATGCGGAACAGCCGCGTCAGCGCGAACGGGACGAAACAAAAGCCGCTGGCGGTCGACGGTTGCGGCGTATCAATCCGTCAGCGCGGTTGTTGCAGAAAGGTGAAAGAGTGACAGAGACGGCTCTGCCCGAACTCGATGAAGCGATTGGCGCAGAGGAAGGTCTTCCGCCGGTCGTTGAAGAAGGGCATAAGGTGCACGACAAAGAGGTCGTCCGTCGTGATGTCCCTCCATCGCGCGACGTCCGGCGCGACGAGCGGGGTGGCGGGTACCGGAGCGAGCGCCGCGACGAGCGGGGTGGCGGCTACCGGAGTGAGCGCCGCGATGAGCGGAGTGGTCCACGCGACGTCCGGCGTGACGAGCGGAGTGGCGGCTACCGTAGCGAACGACGCGACGAGCGCGGGAGTGGTCCGCGCGACGTCCGGCGTGACGAGCGGGGTGGCGGCTACCGGAGCGAGCGCCGCGACGAGCGCAGTGGGAGCGGGCCACGCGATTTCCGGCGCGACGAGCGCGGGAGTGGTCCGCGCGACGTCCGGCGTGACGAGCGGAGTGGCGGCTACCGGAGCGAGCGGCGTGATGAGCGGAGTGGCGGCTACCGGAGCGAGCGGCGTGATGAGCGGAGTGGCGGGTACCGGAGTGAACGCCGCGATGAGCGCAGTGGGAGTGGGCCACGCGATTTCCGGCGCGACGAGCGGGGTGGCGGGTACCGGAGTGAACGCCGCGATGAGCGCAGTGGGAGTGGACCACGCGACTTCCGGCGTGACGAGCGCGGGAGTGGACCGCGCGATTTCCGGCGCGATGAGCGGAGTGGCGACTACCGGAGCGAGCGGCGTGATGAGCGGAGTGGCGGCTACCGGAGTGAACGGCGCGACGAGCGGAGTGGGAGCGGGCCGCGCGATTTCCGGCGCGACGAGCGGAATGGCGGCTACCGGGGTGAGCGCCGCAATAAGCGCGGGTCGGGCGGCTTTTCGCGCAACGACCGCCCTGCACCGCGCTACTCCGAAGATGATGAGGAATAACCCTGCTTGGCGCAACCGGGTAGGCGAAGGCACTGCCTTCGCCTACCCGACAATCTTTTTTCTCCCGCCGCAAGGCGGGTTCTTCCGCGCTACGCAGAAAGAAGGCACTGCCTCCGCCTACCCGACAATCTTTTTTCTATCAGTTCGTTGAGCGAGGGGTGGCAAAAACCTGCGTCCAGTACCTTCCGTATGAACCGCCGTCAGCGTAGGCGACGCCGATCTCGCGTAAATTGCAGTTCAGCATATTTGCCCGGTGCCCTGAACTGCTATACCATCCCTGAACCACCTGTTCGGCAGTGCGATACCCGGCTGCAATGTTTTCGGCTGCCGTTGAATATGTATACCCCGTGCGTCGGATGCGATCCCACGGAGTGAAACCATCCGATCCGGTGTGGCCGAAGAAGTTGTTCGTCGCCATGTCCTGGCTGTGCGCCGCAGCGGCGGCTGTCAACTGCAGCGAGACCGTTAGCGGGGCGCATCCTGCCGCCACACGATACTGGTTCGTCAGATCGACGACCTGCTGGGCAGGCGGCGATACGGTGGTTGTGCCGCTGTTACTGGTCGTTCCCGGCACAATAACAAGCGGCAGGTACACTCTCACGGTCGCCGCTGGCACAATTCCACTTTCGGCAGAAACCGAGATGTCTGCATCCATGTCTGTTGCTGGTGCACCAATGTCGGCAGGGGGATCGACCGTCGTCTGAGCAGAGAGCGTGAGCGGTATCAGACTCAGCGCAACGGCCATGATGAGAACTGCAATGCGATATGGTAAAGACATGTACGCGCTCCAGAAAAATGTTGTAGGAGAATGAGGGCGCCATACCTCTTTACCCTAATTTTAAGGTTTGCCGGCTCGCCTGGAAATAGCCCGATAGTCCCCGCGTTGCATGGCCCCTGGTACGCCAGTCGATCAGGTCATCCGGTCAATGCGCCAAAACATAGCACATTGGCGCACACTGACGCACAAAGCCCTTGAGTTCCAGGACCGCCAGTGCGGCGGATACTTCGTAGACCGGCATGGATGTGCGACGCTGCAGATCGTCGATGTGGAGCGGTTCGTACCCGACCAGCGCCAGCACCGCAGCCTCGACCGGATCATCGGGGAGGGCAGTGCGCACCTCTTGCTGGCTGGCTGCCACACTCATGTCGAGCGCTTCCAGAATATCGCCGGCACACGTTACCAGACCGGCGCCGGCGCGGATCAGTTGGTTGGTTCCTTCGGATCGCGGGCTGAAGATTGGTCCTGGCACAGCAAAGACGTCGCGCCCCTGTTCGAGCGCATAATCGACGGTGATGAGCGCGCCGCTTTTCGCTCCGGCTTCCACCACCAGCACGCCACGCGCCAGACCGCTGATCAACCGGTTGCGCACCGGAAAGAGTTGCGGTATAGGGCGTGCGCCAAGCGGGAATTCCGAAATCAACGCGCCGCTGTTGGCAATACGTTGCGCCAGAGATGCATGGCGTTCGGGGTAGACCATATCGGCGCCGCACGGCAGAACCGCCAGGGTGCGCCCGCCAGCGTCGAGCGCCGCCGTATGCGCGATGCTGTCGATGCCCAGCGCCAGCCCGCTCACAATCGTGACCCCCGCCTCGACCAACCCCGTCGTCAGGCGGCGGGTGGCTTCGCGGCCATAAGCGGTTGGCTGGCGCGTGCCGACCACTGCAACACTCCAGGCATCAGCGTCGGAGAGGGCGCCGCGCACATAGATCAGCGGCGGCGGCGAAGGAATATGGCGCAGGGATGCAGGATATGCGGGGTTCTCGCGGTCGATGAGGGTGATTCCGGCACGCCGGGCGCGCTCCATCTCACGGTCGAGATCGAGTGTGCGCCGTGCTTCGATGAGGGTTTCGATCAGTTTGGGCTCCAGTCCGGCGGCGGCAAGTTCAGCAGCCGACGCATGCCAGGCGGCTGCGATCGAGCCGCACCGTTCGATCAAGCGGTCGAGCCGAGCCGGACCGATGCCATTCACCCGGTTGAACCCCAGGTAGTAACGAGTGTTCTCCATGGCGCACCTGGCTCTTCAGGGAAAGCGGCAAACGGCAGACCCCTATCTGCCGACAGTATGTAGTATACCGGGCGCCCATTACCAGAGTTCGATCGCGCGCAATGGGCGCAATGCAGCGGCGAGATCGCTCAGATTGGCGTCGAAGCCGTATCGCTGCGCTATATCGTGTGCACGGGCGCTGAGAGCGGTAACCGGAGCAGGCATGCGGCCGGCGCCGAACACGACGAGGGAATGGCGCAGTGGCGCCGCCAGGGTGGTGTGCCAGGAGGAACGAAAGACCTTCACTTTTGTGGAAAAATGTGGGTCGCTGCGCAGCATGTTGACGCCAATGACCCCGCCGGGACGCAAACGTTCTCGACAGAGCGTGTAGAACTCTGCTGTCGCCAGATGATCCAGATGGTCGCGGGCGTCGCTGAACGCATCCATGATGATGATGTCGTAGCGGTGCGACGTTGACCGGAGATACTCCTGCGCATCGGCGGTATGAAGGCGCTGTCGTTCGTCGAAAGTCACGCCGAAGTAGTCGGCGGCGATGGTTGCGAACGCTGGATCGATATCGATATTATCGATGACCACATCGGGCAGATGGGCATGCAGCGCCAGCGAGATGCGTCCGCCGCCGAAACCGAGCATGCAGACGCGCTGCGGCGCCGGATGCCAGAGGAGCGTGAGCAAAAGGGCGCGGATATAGGGCGCCAAAAGATACAATGGGCGCTCAATATCGATCCGTGACATCGGTCCGTCGAGGGCGCCGGTTTCCGGGTTCAGAAAGAAGAGGCTGATGAACGTTGCGTCCTTGATCACCCAGAGCCGCACCTGCGCCAATGACCGATCATCAATGACGCCGTCGGGAAGCGTGCGGAGCCGCGCCAGGCGTTGGGACAGCGCCGCAGTGTATGCGGTAAGGCGCGACGATGCGTGTGCGGGTGTCATACGCCGCCCTCAGCGATCATTGCGGGGCCAGATCGTCCAGAGCGCGGCGCCGGCTGCCGCAGCCCACGACCAGAGCGCCTCGTCGGCGAAACCGTTGATCCGCAGCAACACCCCGCCGATAAACAGTGCAGCGGCGATAATACCGCCGGAGAGCCGGTTTGTCGCCTGTTCGACACGCTTCATACCGCGCTCGAGTCGTGAGAGGTCGACGCGCATCTGCAATTCGCCGCGATTGGCGGCTTTGTAGTAGGCATCCATTTGGCGCGGCAAGGTCGCCGCTACCTGACTGAGCGCCGTCACTTCACAACGGATCTCTTCCAGCCAGTTGCCATTGCGCCGTTCGCGGTCGAGCATGGCTTGCGCAAATGGTTGCGTTTCTTCGAACAGATTGATATCGGGATGCAGCCCGGTCACAATGCCGCTCACCAGGCTGATTGCTCGCCCCAGGTAGATCAGGTCTTGCGGTATCTGGAAAGGGAGATCGCGCACGAGGTGCTCCGTTTCATCGAACAGTTTCTCGACGTCGATGTTGGTCAACTCGCGTTGCGAGCGGGCATAGGTATGTCGCAGGACAATCTGGATCGCCTGAATAATCGGACGCCGGTCGGCGCCGGGCAGAATCATGCCCAGGCGGTCGAGCGTCTCCACAATCCGCTCCGGATCGTTGGTCGCAAGCCCGATCACGCCGTTTCGCATAATTTCCATCGTCGTCGGTGGCAGATACCCGACCATGCCGCAGTCGAGGAGAATGAGCGTAAATGGCGCGCCGGGTTTGACGCCGTTGGTTTGGGGCGGCGGCGGACCATTGACGCGCACGAAGATGTTGCCGGGGTGCGGATCGGCGTGGAAGAAGCCGTCGATGAAGAACTGTTTCAGGTAGGCGCGGTTGAGGCGAGTGGCAACTTCGGTGCGATCGATGCCAGCCTGCTCGAGTGCGGCATAGTCAGTGATTTTGATGCCATCGACGCGCTCCATGATCAGCACGCGCCGCGTCGAGAGGTCAGGATAGGGTTTGGGGAAGTACACCCCCGGCGTATCGGCGAAATTGATGCGAAACCGCAGCGCGTGCTGCGCCTCGCTCACGTAGTCGAGTTCCTCGCGCAGCACACGGGCGAATTCCTCGAAGAGAAGTTCCAGATCGGCGCGCCGCCGGATCAGTGGATAGTTCTTCACAATACGCACTGCCCACAGCACAGCGCTCAGATCGATCTCGACAATCTCATCGATGCGTGGGCGCTGAACCTTGATTGCGACCGGTCTCCCGTCGCAGAGTTCGCCATAGTACACCTGGCCGAAAGACGCCGCTGCAACCGGCGTCGGGTCGAAATGCGCAAAGATCCGTTCGGGTGACGTGCCCAACTCGACAAAGAGCGTTTGCAGCACATATGGCAATGGCGCCGGCGGCACTTCGTCCTGCAGACCGGCAAGTTCGTCGGTGATTGCTGCGGGAAGCACATCAGCGCGGGCGCTGAGAAACTGACCAAGTTTGATCAGCACGCCGCCCATTCGGACTGCCAGATGCCGAAATTCGCGCGCGATGCGCTGATAGCGCACAACGCCGGTGCGTTGCGCGTACCAGCGGGTCAGTCGGTAGCGGTTGAACAGAATATCGAAAATGAAGACGTGGACAATCACCCGGAAGAAGAACCAGGACACACGAATAAAGCGCCGCCGCCTTGGGACCGGGAAAGGGCGAAGGTTGGGCGGTAGCGGCGGAAGCGAGCGTATGGCGCCGGGGTCTGAACCGGTCGTTGTCGGCTTTGTGACCGTTTGCACATGTCGTATTATAGCATCACCTTTCGCGCGCAAACCTCTGATTTCTGTTATCATTCCCCATTATGCGCACCGCCCTCTGGCTTATTCGACACGGGCAAACGCTGCTCAACAAACAGCGTCGCTATCAGGGACGTACCGATAGCCCCCTGACGCCGTTTGGCGTCCGGCAGGCGCAGGCGCTGGCGTGTCGCCTGCAACGGCTTCCTTTCACGGTTGCCATCATCAGCCCCTGTGAGCGGGCGCGGGCGACAGCAGCAGAAATGTTGCAGGGGCGGGAAATCCTGCGGATCGAAGATGCGCGCTGGAGTGAAACGGATCACGGTCGCTGGGAAGGATTGACGTATGCCGAGGTGCGCGCGCGCTTTCCCGAAGAAGCAGTTGCGCGCTTCGCCGATGCGCTGCACGGTCGAGCGCAGGGCGGTGAAAGCCTCGCCGAAGTCAATGCGCGCGTTCTGGAGGCGTGGAACAGCCTGTTAAGCGAATATCCCGGCGGGCGCATTCTCGTCGTGACCCACGCCGCCCCCATTCAACTGATCCTTTGCCGTATCACCGGTCTGGCGCCGACCGATCACTGGCGCTGGCGCATCGATCTGGGCAGCCTGACCGCGATCGATGTCTATGGCGGCAGATCAATCGTGCGTGTAGTCAATGAAACGCCGTTGTTAGGAGTTAGGGGTTAGGGGTTAGGAGTTAGGGGTTAGGAGTTAGGAGTTAGAGTTAACCTGCAACTTGGAACCTTTCTACTTTCCCACCTGTAATCGTCGCCTTCCGCCTTTGTGTAATCGGACCGTTCACTGCACAACCTGTCCATTCCTGGGCACGCCAGCGGCGTGCCCCTACTACCAGGCGCCGTCCCAAACTTCAACGTCCGCCCTCGCCGAACATGTTCAGCAGCACGACACCGGCGATGATCAGCACAATGCCGATGACTCCCGCGATGTTCAACTGTTCGCGCCATACCAAAACGCCGATGACTGCAATGGCGGCTGTCCCCAGTCCCGACCAGATGGCATAGGCGATGCCGAGCGGGATCGTGCGCAGGCTGAGGGACATGAGGTAAAATGAGACGCCGTAACCGGCGATCACCAGAAGCGTTGGAATCAGGCGCGTAAAGCCATCGGCGGCTTTGAGCGCATTGGTTCCGATCAGTTCACAAACAATAGCGCCAAACAGGAACATCATGCCACGCGGATCCATACCACCTCCGTATCGAAACAGGAACATACGCTGATGTCCTCTGAGCATACCACGTCGCAGCGCGCGCCGCGCAACTGGTGGGGTCCATTGTGGCCCATCGGCGAAGCGTTGCGTTTCCTGACGATCATTCCTGTGCCAGGGTTGCCGCCGATGACAGAGGCCTTCTCGCGCACCGTTCCAGGCTTTCCGGTTGCAGGGCTGGCACTCGGCGCGTTGCTCGCCGTCATTGGCTGGATCGTCGGGGCGCTCTGGAACGAAACGGTGCGCGCGGTTGCGCTGGTGGTCGCCTGGGGTGTGTTGACGGGAGGGCTGCACCTTGATGGCTTGTGTGACACCTTCGATGGTGTGATGAGCTGGCGGTCGCGTGAACGTAAACTGGAGATTATGCGCGACAGTCGGATCGGCGTGATGGGAGCGCTGGCGCTGGCTGCCGTGGCGGGATTGAAGGCTGTGTTTCTGGCGGCTGCCGGAGATGCCTGGCTCTCTGCGATATTGCTTGCACCGGTCGCAGGGCGCTGGGCGATGGTGTATGGCGCTGTGCGCTTTCCGCCAGCGCGTGAAGGCGGGTTGGGACGCACCTTCCACTCGCAGGTGCGCGTCGGCGATGTCCTGATTGCCGGCGGCACGACGCTGTTCCTGGCGCTGGCGCTGGGCGGCGCGCAAGGACTGATCGCGCTGGCGCTCGCCTGGTTGGTTGCCCATCTCCTGGGGCGCTGGTGGACGCACGCCCTTGGCGGATTGACGGGCGACACCTATGGCGCACTCTGTGAGATTGCCGAGGTTGTCGCCCTCGCGGCGCTGACTGCGAGCCTTCCGGTGCGCATGGTGACAATGTGATGCCCGGATCTGCAACCGGCGTCCTGGTAATCTCGCACAAAGGCGCAAAGGCTTTCCATACAAGTAAGGACGAGCCGTCATCGGCGGCTACATATCTTTGCGCCTTTGTGTTTTCGTGTGCGATTGAGACATTTGATCTAAGGCCATAACCCCATCACGCCGCGCATGATCGCCAGTTCGCCGATGTGGTATGAATTGTGCGTGGCAATGATGGCAATCTCGCGCACGATGGAATGCCGATACGCGCCGCTGTTTGACAATGGCGCAAAGAGATCGACGTCAGGATCGTTGATAATATTCACCAGTTGCTGTCGGTCGGCGAGGAACTGCTCGATGGTCCGGGTCCAACCAGCCTGATCGGTGGTCGCCGCCGAATCGGGCCAGAGGTCGTCGGGGAAATGGGGCCAGGTATAATGGTCCGACTGGATGTACTCCAGAATATCACGCTGGCAGATACGCAGATGTTCCAGCAGATGCCAGAAGGTGTAGGGACAGTTTGGCAGGTGCGTGTTGATCTGCGACTCAGGAAAATCGGCGACTGCATCCTCGAAAGTCATATGCGCCTGGCGCTCGGTCAGCATGTTGGTCAACTGTTTACGCAGTTCAGCGTTATCCATCGCATGGTTCCTTTCAGCATCAATTCGGCGACCTGTGCTGGTTGAACAGACGCCCGTCGCCTGAGTCAGGGGATTTTTTCAATGATACACCACTCATTGATCGAGCGTATGCATGCCCATATCGACGAATGGGAGGTGACTGGTGACCGCAGGGCGATCTTTCTGGCGTGCTATGCGCTCATGACGCGCAACATGCTCGATGGTATCGAAGCAGAACGTTTTGATGACAATGCCTGGGTGTATACGCTGGTGCATCAGTTTGCGGAGTACTACTTCATTGCTCTGGAAGGGTACGAACACGGTACGGGCTGGTTGCCGGATGTCTGGCGGCAGGCGCACGATCTGGCGCGCACCCCGCACATGGCGCCGCTGGTGCATCTCCTGCTCGGCGTCAACGCGCATATCAACTGTGATTTGACGCTCGTACTCGATGATATGCTGCGTGACGAGTGGCATGATCTGGCGCCGTCGCTACGCGACTCGCGGCTCACTGATTACCTGATGGTGAATACGATCATCGGCGAAACGATCGATGTTGTGCAGGATACTGTGCTGGAACGCTACTCGCCAGCCATGAACATTGTCGATGTGGCGTTTGGTCCGTTGGATGAGTGGTGCACCTCCCGCCTGATCCGCAGCTGGCGACGTGATGTGTGGGATCAGGCGATGGTGCTGGTGCAGACGCGCGAATCGCAAATGCGAGAGGAACTGCGTCGGCAGGCGGATCGTCAGGCGCTCAAGCGGATGCAGCTGGTTGTTGCAGGAGGTGCATTGGGAGCGCGCGCCTTTGGTTTGTCACAGCGTTGGTTACGCCGCCTGGGTATGATAGCGGATTGAGGTTGTCGAAAGCCGGGACCTCACGCAGCGAAGGCATCCGCCGGGTTTGCAGCGCCGGATGTAACGTTACGAACTTGCACAGCAAGCGTTGCAGCGTCGGTAAAACCGAGATTCACAAAGTGCACCACACCCGCTGCATCGAGTACGACCGTCGCCGGAGCGGTGAGGATGCCGAGCCGATCAACGAGGTGCGGGTACTCCGGCGCTGCCAGGGTGCGCACGGTCACTGTTCCGTGCAGAGCAACCGCCAGGTGCGCCAGCGCCGGCGCCTGACGGGTGCGGCACTCGACGCATCCAGGCGTCGAAAAGCCGACCACTGCCGGTTTTCCGACCGGAATAATACCCTCGAACGGGGATTCGTTTGCCAGTGAGCGAACCTTCCAGGCGCGCCAGATGCGGATGCCTGCCCACGCCAGCGCAACTACAGCAATAATCGCCAGAATCAGCAGCAATCGTTCTATCATCGTTTCCGCCTATGGCATTGGAAGAGTCGGGGTGCCACGCCTGATCCGTAAGAATCCGGCGTGTCCCATTCGTACCCGTGTTCCATCACGCGCCGTATTCGGATAGCGCTCAGTGTAACGCGCGCAGGCGCCGGATCTGGAAGAAAATGAAACAGCCAGCGCAGAAGCCAAAAACCAGGTTAATCGCCGCCAGCGCGACCACCAGCAGCGCCAGCGCCCATCCGAACGTCGGTGCGCCAAGGAACAGCGCGACACTTGCCAGGATCAGCACCGCTGCGCCCATCCCCTGCGCAAAACGGTGGGGCGCTCCGTCTTCCTGATGGATGTCGGGGCGCAGCAACCCGGCGGGGCGCAACACGTCACGGTAGAGCCGCTGAATGAGCGCCAGTTCAGGCGACGCCGCACCGAGTGCCATCACAAGCGCAACCACTGCGACTAGCCACGGCAGATCGATGATAAATGCAACCAGCAGCAGCGCGATGATCGCCGCCTGATTGACCCGCAGCGCCATGCGGTCGAAAACCGGCGCTATGGTGTTCATCTGTTCGACAGGCATCTTGAGTTCCTCGCGTAACTTTAGCAAGATTTGTCATGATCTTAGACAAATCCATCGATTTTGTCAAGATCATGAGATGATGCATTACCATCGACCGGGCTTACGCAGTGGCGTATTTCTGGGGCCGTCACAGCCCGCAGCAGCGTGGCCCTCCCGATCATTGACAGACCCGTATGCGCAGAGTATCATGCCGTTTTGACGCCGGGTATGCGCTGCCGCGGCATCCTTGCAGACATGCTATCGCGCGGCTGACCCGCGCTGTGGGAGAGGCTTCTTTGGTGCGCAATTGGAAGTTGTGGCTGGGAATCGTCGTTAGCGCCGTTTGCCTCTGGATTGCGCTTCGCGGACTCGACTTCCAGACCTTCTGGCAGGTCATGCGTCAGGCACAGTACTGGTGGCTTGCGCCTGGAGTTGGCGTCTATTTCCTGGCGGTCTGGGCGCGCACGTGGCGCTGGCATTATATGTTGCGCCATCTCGCGCCGATCCCGGTGTCGCGTCTCTTCCCCATCGTCGTCATTGGCTACATGGGCAACAACGTCTACCCCGCGCGCGCTGGCGAAGTTCTGCGCTCGTATGTTCTGAAGCGCAAGGAACAGGTGCCGATCAGCGCATCGCTGGCGACTGTCGTGCTCGAGCGCCTCTTCGATGGGCTGGTGATGCTGCTGTTCGTCTTTGTGACGCTACCCTTCGCGCCGCTGCCGCCGGTCTACTCTTCATTGGTCACCGTTCTCAGCGTTCTCTTTCTGGCGGCGCTGGCGGCATTTCTGGCGATTGCCGCGCGACCGGCGCGTATGAGCCGCGTGTATGCCTGGGTCGTGGACCGGTTCGTTCCTGAACGCTTCCGCGCCACCGTTCATAGTCTGTTCGACCGCTTCGTCGAGGGGTTGCAGTCGCTGCGCAGCCCGCGCGACCTGGCGCTGATCTTCGTGTCGTCAACACTCATCTGGTTGACCGAGACCG
Source organism: Roseiflexus sp. (assembly GCF_057785375.1). Classification (NCBI taxonomy): domain Bacteria; kingdom Bacillati; phylum Chloroflexota; class Chloroflexia; order Chloroflexales; family Roseiflexaceae; genus Roseiflexus; species Roseiflexus sp. The sequence goes on along the minus strand of NZ_JBYNRX010000080.1, from coordinate 46,663 downwards.
GCAAGTACTGGTTCGTGATGCATGCCTTCCCGTTCGAGACATCATTTCTGGTGCTGATGCTCATGACAGCAGTGGTGAATCTGTTTACCACGCTCCCTTCGACGCCAGGGTACATCGGCACCTTTCACGTGCCCGGCATCGCGGTGCTGATGGCGTTTAACGTCGATCAGGCAGTAGCGACCAGTTACACGGTCGTGCTGCATGTGGCGCTCTGGTTGCCGATCACGGCGCTCGGCGCCTGGTACATGCTCAGTGAGCATCTGGGGTGGCGCGATTTTGGCAGGGCGACGGAGGCAGTTCAGTGAAAGTCGCAATCATTGGCGCGGGTGTTGCCGGGCTGACGGCTGCCTACGACCTGGCGCGCAGCGGTCATAGCGTGGTGGTCTACGAAGCGGCGCCGGTCGCCGGCGGGCTTGCGTCGGGGTTTCGCGATGAACGCTGGGAGTGGCCCCTCGAACGTTTCTACCACCATCTGTTCGAGAGCGATGTTGCCATCAAAGCGCTGGTGCAGGAGATCGGATTTGCCGATCACCTCTTCTTCCGCCGACCGATCACCGCGCAGTGGTGGAATGGTCGTGCGTATGCGCTCGATGGCGTGCTGCCGGTGTTGCGGTTCCCGGCAGTGTCCTTCCTTGATCGGCTGCGCTTCGGGCTGGCTGCCGCCTATCTGAAATACGTCACGAATGACTGGCAGGCGCTCGAGAAGGTGACGGCGGCGCAGTGGACGCTGCACCGGTGCGGTCCGCACGTCTACCGCGAGATCTGGCGTCCGTTGCTGGAGGGCAAGTTTGGCCCCCATGCCGACGAGGTTAACATGGCGTGGCTCTGGGCGCGGCTCAAGGCGCGCAGTTTCCGGCTGGGCTACTTTGTCGGCGGGTTTCAGGCGTTCTGCGATGCGCTGCTCGAACAGGTGCGACGCCTCGGCGGGGTGGTGCGCCTTGGCGCTCCGGTGGCGGCGCTGACGCCGCTGGACGATGATGTGTGGCAGGTGACGGCTGGCGACGCGCTCACCGGCGCCGCTGAGGACGTTGATGCGGTGATCGTCACCGGCTCACCGGCGCTGCTGGCGCGCCTGGCGCCGCACCTGCCGGTGGAGTATCTCAGCCATCTGCGGGCATTGCGCTCGATGGGGGCGGTGGTGATGCCGATTGCGCTGCGGCAGCGCCTGCTGACCGATGGCACATACTGGTTGATGCCGCCAAAACGCGAGTTCCCCTTCCTGGCGCTGGTCGAACACACGAATTTCATCGAACCGGCGCACTACGGCGGTGATCACCTGATCTACTGCGGCGATTATCTTGACCCGGATCACGAGTATTTTCGCCTTACCCCCGATGAATTGCTTCAGCGCTTCCTCCCGGCGCTGAAGCAGGTCAACCCGCACTTCGAGCCGTCGTGGGTGCGGGCGTACTGGCTCCACCGCGAACCGTATGCGCAGCCGATTGTGCCGGTCAATCACGCGCGCAACATTCCACCGCTGGCGACGCCGCTGCGTGGCCTGTTCTGGGCAAGTATGAGCCAGGTGTATCCGTGGGACCGCGGGACGAACTATGCAGTCGAACTCGGGCGGCGTGTGGCGGCGGAGTGCCACCGGTACGCCGAGACGCTGCGGCTGCGCGGCGGCGTGGCGCTGCGCGCACGGTAATGCGTATGGCGGACACAACCACAGCCTGGGTTACGGCGCTCGGCGGCGCGTTCATGGTGACGCTGGCGACGCTGCTGCCATGGTTCCGTCTGCGGTTCGGCGGAAAACCATGGGACGAGACGTTCCGCGATCCGCGATTGCGCCGTATCGCACGCATCCAGGAACGACTGGCGCAGGGGTCGCTTGGGGCGATGGGAGCGGGTTTTCTGGTGTCAGGCGCCGGCGTTTTGCTGAACCTTCCCCCCGTGCCGGCGCAACTCGTCGCCTCGATCTGCTACGGACTCGCGCTCGCCGGTCTAGTGGCGCAGGTGGCGTTGATCATTCGTTCGCGCAAGATTGAGTGACCAGTCTACGTCGAAAGGCCGCCCATCGTCGGTGTTGTCGTGAACGGTCAGGCGAGACGATGCTTTCGATGTTCCACACATGCGAGGAGGAGAATTTCATACGAGGAGGAGAGGGAGATGACCACACAGTACATCCCCACCCGCACCGGTATGACGGTCGAGGCGTTCAAGCGCGCATTCCTCGATAACCTGTACTACATTTTGGGGAAAGACACCGGTTCCGCCGCGCCGGCCGATTTCTATATGGCGCTGGCGTACACGGTGCGCGACCGGATGATCCACCGCTGGCTGGAAACTATGCGCGTCTGTGAACATTCGCGCGCGCGCACAGTGTACTACCTCTCGGCGGAATATCTGCTGGGACGCCAGTTGGGGAACAACCTGCTGAACGAAGACCTGACGGAGATTGCGCGCGAAGCGCTCGCACAGTCAGGGTTGAACCTGGAAGAATTGTGTGAACTCGAACCTGAACCCGGACTGGGCAATGGCGGTCTGGGACGGCTGGCGGCGTGTTTCCTCGACTCGCTGGCGTCGCTCGATTATCCTGCCGTCGGGTATGGCATTCGCTACGAATATGGCATCTTTCGCCAGACATTCGTGGATGGATGGCAGGTCGAGCAGCCGGATCACTGGCTGGCACGCACCTATCCGTGGGAATTTCCGCACCATGATATGCGGGTGGAGGTTGGGTTCGGCGGGTATACCGAGCCGTGGACGGATGAGCGCGGTCATTACCGCGTGCGCTGGAAGCCGGCGCGCACGGTCTTCGGCGTTCCGTACAACGTGATGGTCCCCGGCTATGGCACCGATAATGTGAACACCCTGCGCCTCTGGAGCGCGCAGGCAGTTGAGTCGTTCGATCTGCGCCTGTTCAACGCAGGCGACTACATACGCGCTATTCAGGATCGCGTGCTCTCCGAAAATATCACGCGCGTGCTCTACCCGGACGACACGACGCCGCAGGGACGTCAGTTGCGGTTGGAGCAGCAGTACTTTTTCGTCGCTTGCTCGCTCAGCGACATTCTGCGCACCTTCCGTTCGCAGGAGAGCGATTGGGAACGGTTGCCGGAACGCGTCGTCATTCAACTGAACGATACGCATCCTGCAATTGCGATTGCTGAGTTAATGCGATTGCTGCTCGACCACGAAGGGCTGACGTGGGAACAGGCGTGGGGGATTACATCGCGCTGCTTTGGGTACACCGTCCATACGCTGTTGCCAGAGGCGCTCGAAGAGTGGCCCGTCGAACTGTTCGAGCGTCTGCTGCCGCGTCACCTGGAGATTATCTACGAGATCAACGCGCGCTTTCTTGCAGAAGTGGCGCAACGTTATCACGGCGATGTGGAACGGCTGGCGCGGATGTCGATCATTCGCGAACACCCGGAGCGTCGCATGCGCATGGCGCATCTGGCGTGCATTGGCGCGTATGCGATCAACGGCGTCGCTGCGCTGCATAGCCGCCTGCTGCGGGAACATACTCTGCGCGACTTCGCCGAATACTGGCCCCATAAGTTCTCGAACAAAACCAACGGCGTGACGCCGCGCCGCTTTCTGAAACTGTCGAACCCGCGCCTTGCCGACCTGATTTCAGCGCATATCGGCGATACGTGGCTGACCGACCTCGATCAGTTGCGGCGCCTCGAACCGCTGGCGGACGATCCGGCGTTCCGCGCTGCCTGGCGCGAGGTGAAGCAGCGCAACAAACAGGCGCTCGCCGCTGATATTCAGCAGAGCCTGGGGCTGGCTGTCGATCCGACATCACTCTTCGATGTGATGGTCAAGCGTCTGCACGAGTACAAACGGCAACTGCTCAAGGCGCTGCACATTATCACGCTCTATCGGCGTATCCTCGAAAACCCGTCGCTCGACATCCTGCCGCGCACCTTCATTTTTGGAGCGAAGGCGGCGCCGGGTTACTGGAAGGCAAAACTGATCATCCGCCTGATCAATGGCGTCGCTGAGGTGGTCAACGCCGATCCGGTCGTCTGCGGACGGCTGCAGGTTGCGTTCCTGCCCAACTTCAACGTGTCGCTGGCAGAGCGCATCTACCCGGCAGCCGATCTGTCGGAGCAGATCTCACTGGCCGGCAAGGAGGCGTCGGGCACGGGCAACATGAAGTTCGCCCTGAACGGCGCTGTTACGATCGGGACGCTCGATGGCGCCAACATTGAAATTCGCGAGCGCGTCGGTGAAGAGAACTTCTTCCTCTTCGGTCTGACGGTGGAAGAAGTGTTTGCGCTGCGCAACGGCGGTTATCGTCCGCGCGAGATCTATGATCGCTCACCGGCGCTGCGTGGTGTGATCGATATGATTGCTGGGGGATGCTTCTCGCGTGGCGACCGCGAGATGCTGCGCCCGCTCGTCGATGACCTGATCAACCACGATCCGTTCATGCTCCTGGCGGATTATGAGTCCTACTGCGCCGCACAGGAAGCGGCTGATGTCGCCTACCGCGATCAGGAACGCTGGACACGTATGTCGGTCCTGAATACGGCGCGTTGCGGCTACTTCTCATCGGATCGCACGATCCGCGAGTATTGCACGGAGATCTGGAAGGTTCATCCGGTGCGCGTTCGGTTGCCGGGATAGATGATGAGGCGTGAGGTGAGAGGTGAGAGGCAAGAGGGGTTTCAGGCGGGAAGGTTGAAGGTTGAAGGTGTTTCGCGTTGAACGTGGGAGGATGGAAGGTGAGAAGGTAAAAGGTGGAAAGCGAGTCCCCACTCCCTACTCCCTGCTCCCTACTCCCAAAGCCCTGACCAGTTCTCGGTTCTCAGTTCTCGATTCTCGGTTCTCCACCTGACCAATCTATCTGAAAGGATAATGCATATATGGACGTACTCGTATACGACTCCCACTCCTACGACCGGACCTTTCTCGACGCCGCCAATCAGGGGCGGCATCGCCTGACGTATACCGCCGCGCAGCTTGACCCGCAGACGGCGATGCTGGCGCACGGGTTTCCGGCGATCTGCTGCTTCGTGAACGACCAGGCGACGGCGGAGGTGATCGAGCGCCTGGCGGCGGGGGGCACGCGCCTGATCGCACAGCGTTCCACCGGCTACAACAATATCGATCTTGTCGCTGCGGAGCAGTATGGCATCACTGCCATGCGCGTCGGTTACTATTCGCCCTACTCTGTCGCGGAGTTTGCCGTCGGTCTGTTGCAAACGCTCAACCGGCGCATCCATCGCGCCTACAACCGTACCCGTGAGTTCAACTTCCGCCTCGCGGGCCTGCTGGGGCGCGACATCTACGGCTCGACGGTCGGGGTGGTTGGCACCGGCAAGATCGGCGCGGTCTTTGCCCGCATTATGCACGGCTTTGGCTGCTCGCTGGTTGGCTACGATGTGACGCAGAATCCCGACTGCCTGGCGCTGGGGATGCGCTATGCTTCGCTCGAAGAACTGCTGCGCGTGTCGGATATCGTAAGCCTGCATGTGCCACTGTTGCCGGAGACGTATCATATCATCAACCGTGAGACGCTGGCGCTGATGAAGCCCGACGCCTTTTTGATCAACACCAGCCGTGGCGGTCTTATCGACACCGATGCGCTGATCGAAGCGTTGCGCGCCAGCCGCATCGCAGGAGTTGGTCTCGATGTGTACGAAGAGGAAGAGGGGGTATTCTTCCACGATCTTTCCGACAAGGTGATCACCGATGATACCCTGGCGCGCCTGATGACCTTTCCAAATGTGCTCGTCACCGGGCATCAGGCGTTCTTTACCCGTGAGGCAATGACCACAATTGCGGAAACAACCATCCGCAACATCACCGACTTCGAGGAAGGGCGCGAGAATGAGAACATCCTGCGACCGAGGAGGTGAGCGATGACGGTTCTGACGCAACTCCCTGCCTGGCGCGCGTTGGAAGCGCATTATCAGGCGATTCGTGATGTTCACTTGCGTCGGTTGTTTGCCGACGATCCCGGTCGTGGCGAGCGTCTGAACGCCGAAGCCGCCGGTCTGTTCTTCGACTACTCGAAAAACCGGGTGACCGACGAAACGCTGCGTTTGCTGATCGCACTGGCGGAAGCGCGCGGGTTGCGCGCCCGCATCGATGCCATGTTTCGCGGCGAGCGGATCAACGTCACCGAGAACCGCGCCGTTCTCCACGTTGCCTTGCGCGCGCCGCGCGATGCGGTGATCCTGGTCGATGGCGTGAATGTGGTTCCTGATGTGCACGCCGTGCTCGACCGTATGGCGACATTCGCCGAACAGGTGCGCAGCGGCGCCTGGATCGGGTTCACCGGCAAGCCAATTCGCAATATCGTCAACATTGGCATTGGCGGTTCCGACCTGGGACCGGTGATGGCGTATGAGGCGCTCTGTCACTACAGCGACCGCAATCTGACGTTGCGCTTTGTATCGAATATCGACGGCAGCGATTTTGCCGAGGCGACCCGCGACCTCGATCCGGCGGAGACGCTGTTCCTTGTGGCGTCGAAGACCTTCACGACCCTCGAAACCATGACCAACGCGCGCACTGCGCGCGCCTGGCTGCTGGCGGCGCTCGGCGATGAGACGGCGGTTGCGCGCCATTTCATCGCCGTCTCGACCAATGCCGACGAGGTGGCGACGTTCGGCATCGACACGACGAATATGTTCGGTTTCTGGGATTGGGTCGGCGGACGCTACTCGATGACCTCGGCGATCGGTCTTTCGACTATGATTGCGCTCGGTCCCGACCGTTTCCGCGAGATGCTCGCCGGTTTTCACGCGATGGACGAGCACTTCCGCACCGCGCCCTTCGAGCGTAATCTGCCGGTGATCCACGGGTTACTGACCGTCTGGTATGCGAACTTTTTCGGCGTTGAGACAGTTGCTATTCTTCCCTACGACAATTACCTCAAGCGTTTCCCGGCATACCTGCAACAACTGACGATGGAGAGCAACGGCAAATCGGTGACGCTGTCGGGTGCGCCGGTGACGTATCAGACCGGACCGATCTACTGGGGTGAGCCGGGCACGAATGGTCAGCACTCGTTCTACCAGTTGATCCACCAGGGGACGCGGCTGGTGTTGTGTGATTTCATTGGTTTTGCGGAGACCCTCAACCCGCTTGGCAACCACCACGATCTGCTGATGGCAAATATGTTCGCGCAGGCAGAGGCGCTGGCGTTTGGCAAAACCACCGAAGAGGCGCTGGCGGAGGGCGTGCCGGAGTGGCTGGCGCCGCATCGAACATTCCCCGGCAACCGTCCGTCAAATACGATTCTGGCGGAACGGTTGACGCCGGCGATCCTCGGTGCGCTCGTCGCCCTCTACGAGCACAGCATCTTTACGCAGGGCGTCATCTGGGACATCAACCCCTTCGACCAGTGGGGCGTCGAGCTGGGCAAGGTTTTGGCGGGGCGCATCGCGCCTGAGTTGATGAGCGCTGATGCGCCATCACTGGCGCACGACAGTTCGACGAATGCGCTCATCCGGCGCTATCGCGCATTACGCAGGCGCGCGTTGTAGTAAGGTGTCAGGTCAAAGCGCGGTTCTTCTCTGCCTGTTGAGGCATGGGGTCCAGGCATGAATTGTCAGGCGGCAAGAAAGCGCATCCCTGCCTGCGCCTTGGCTGGCGACTGAAATGGTTTTTGAGAAATTAATCCGGTATCGCCAAATCTAGCCCGCGAAGGCGGGCTTTGCAGCAGGAGCCCGCGACTTCAGTCGCCAGGCAGGTAGGCGGATAGCGGAATATCTAATCAAAGTCCATAAGTCGCGCCGGGCGGGCGTTCCGCCTGGCGTCCACCTGCGTGGACGCCATCGTTCCCGTCCGCGTAGGCGGACGGTCGGCTGCAGGTCCGTCAGGGGCGATTTCAATCGCTGGCGACCGGAGCGTCGTTTCCTGACAAACCATGCCTGTACCCTGAGGCATGGCGGTCGTTGTAAGGACGACCGTTCCATGTGCTACAATGACATCTATGAGCGTACGAAGCGTTGTCCATTCGCCGTATGTCCTTGATTTTGTTTCGCATAGCGTCGCGCAGACGATGCGCATCGGTCAGCGCCTTGGCGAATTGTTGCAGCGCGGCGACGTCGTGGCGCTTCGTGGCGACCTTGGCGCGGGAAAGACGCATCTGATCAAGGGCATTGTCCTTGGTCTCGGCTCGACCGATGTGGTCAACAGCCCGAGTTTCGTGCTGATCAATCAGTATCGCGCCGGTGCACGGCATGGCGGGATGCCGATTTACCATGCCGATCTGTACCGCATTGAGCGGCTGGCGGAAGTGTATGGCGTCGGGCTGGAAGAAGCGCTCGACGGTGATGGTGTTTGCCTGATCGAGTGGGCGGAACGCGCCGAAGCATTGTTGCCGGACGAACGGCTCGATGTGCATCTCGGTCACCTGAGCGAAACCAAGCGGGTGGTGCGCTTCACGCCGCATGGTCGGCATTATGAGGAGTTGGTCGATACGCTGAAGAAGACAGCGTTCACCTGATTGTATGCTGCTTGCGATCGACACATCAACGGCTAATGCCGGCATTGCCTGCTACGACGGGGAGCGCGGCGTGATCGGCGAGTGCGTCTGGCGTGCCGGGCGCGATCATACCGCGCAACTCCTGCCGCAGATTGACCTGTTGCTGCGCCACATTCGCGGTGCGCGCAGCGATATTCGGGCGGTCGCTGTAGCATTGGGACCAGGGAGTTGGAGCGGATTGCGGGTCGGGATGAGCGTCGCCAAAGGGTTTGCGCTAGCGCGCGACCTGCCGCTGATCGGTATTGGCACGCTTCAGGCGCTGGCGTACCAGCACCGTGTTGCTCATTTGCGCGTCGTCCCGATCATCAATCTGGGGCGCGGCAGAGTGGCCGCGCTTGCCGATGATGCACCGGAACCGCAGAACGTGACGCTCGCCGATCTTGCGGCAATGATCAACGAACCGGCGCTCTTCTGCGGCGATATCGATGCCGAAATCCAGGCGACGCTGCGCCGCCTGCTGCACGACCACGCCCGCTTTCCGTCGCCGGCGGCGAATGCGCGTCGCCCTGCATACCTGGCAGAACTGGCGTGGATGCGGCTGGTCGCAGGAGAACGTGACAGCGTCGCCACGCTCGAACCGATCTATCTGGGGCAGCCGGTCAGAACCGCCGGCTGAGCAATGCCCGACACGAGACATCCAACCCTGATGCGCAGACGGAGGAACACGTCATGCCGCTGCAAACACTCCAGATTGCACTGACCGATCAGCGCGTGATGACAGAGCATCTCCCTGCTGAGGTTGAACAACGTTTCCTCGGCGGGCGTGGCGCTGCCGTCTGGCTTCTCGCACACCGTGTGCCGCCGACCACCGGTCCGCTCGCGCCTGCCAATCTCCTGATCTTTAGCGCCGGTCCGCTCGCGGGTGTGACGTTCAGCGGGTTTACCGTCACAACGCGTTCGCCGATTACCAATTCCATTTCGCACGGATGGGCGTCGGGGCGATGGGGATCCCACCTCCGTCGCGCCGGTCATGATCTGCTCGTCCTCGAAGGGCAAAGCTCTGAGTGGTGTTGGATTCAGATCAATGGATCGCAGGTGGATATTCGACCGGCGACGCACCTCCTTGGCCTCGACACGCAGGCGACGAACCAGGTGCTGCGCCAGGAACTTGGCGATGAGTATGCGGTGCTCTGTATCGGACCGGCGGGAGAAGCGGGGGTTTCGTATAGCGCTATTGTTGCCGAAGGCGCGTTTGCTGTCGAACCGGCGGGCACCGGCGCAATCATGGCGCGCAAACGTGTAAAAGCGATTGCCGTGCGTGGCGTGCAGCCCTGTCCGGTTGCCGACCGGCAACGACTCGATCAGGCGCTGGCGAGCATTGCCCGTCGCATCGCCGCCAGTGATGTCGCCGCCGGTTTTCGCCAGTATGGCAGCCTGTACTACGCGCAGCGCGCCGAAGAACTGGGCGCCTTGAGCGCGCGCAATGGGCAATCCCATGCCGTGTCGCATGCCAGCGCGATCAGTCGAACAGCGCTGGCGCAGCGCGGTCGGCGGGAACCACGCGGTTGCGAAGGATGCCCGCTTGCCTGCCATAGTGTGTATATCCGCAAAAATGGCGAACCGGTCGCCTATCCCGACCTTGAGGCGCTTGCTGGCTTTGGCTGGCGGTGCGGGCTGGCAACCCCTGATGCGATCATTCTGGTGAATGATCTCTGCCTGCGCCTGGGTCTCGATGTGTCGGAAACCAGCGCAGCGCTGGCGTTCGTCATGGAGTGCCGTGAGCGCGGGTTGATCAATGCTGGCAATCTGGCATGGGGCGATCTCGAATCGGTGGTCGGCGCGATTCGCCGCCTGGGGCAGCGCCAGGAAAAACGGGACATTCTGTCGCTGGGGGTTGGCGAGATGCAGGAAGTCTACTTCGGAAGCAGTGCATTTGCGCCACAGGTGCGGCAACTCGCGTTCCCGGCGCTCGATCCGCGCGCTTTGCCCGAAATCGCCCTTGCCGACGCCACCGCGCCGATTGGCGGCGACTACCGCTACGCGATGATCTATGAGCCATTCCTTGTCGAGCCGCCTGTCTGGCTTCCCACCGACCCCAGCAATCCCCACTCGATCCAGGGCGTCGTCCCGCGCCTGATCTGGCACGAACGGTTCGCAGCGGCGATCGACGCCGCAGGGTTGTGTCGCCGTCTGGCGCTGCTGGCGTATCAGATCGCTCCTGCTGACCTGAACGAACTGCTGGCAGCGACGCTGGGACGATCGTTTACCAGCGTTGATGTGGCGAAGATTGGCGAACGGATCGTCACGCTGGAGCGCCGGCTGGCGGTGCAGTACGGCGCCGGACGCGATGCGCTGCCCCATCGCTGGATGGAAGAACCGCTCGAAGATGGACCGGCAGCGGGGAAATTGCCGCTCCTCGAAGAGATGCTAGCGGAGTATTATCGCCGCCACGGATGGGACGAACAGGGACGACCTTCGGAAGCTCGTCTGGCGGAACTTGGGATTGCGCTCCCTGCCTGATCTATCTTCCTGCATGGTGCAACCTGCTCGCGGGTTCCAGCGTCTCACTGGCGAAGAGCCTGCTGGAAAATCTCGATGAACAGGCGAAGGCGTCGCCTTCGCCTGTTATGCTTCAGTGCGCCGGAGAACCACAATATGACGCTCCATGTCGATGATGTCTTTGCGCCGCTCGACCACGACCACGTCCTGGAACGGCTGGCAGGGGGCAATGAAACTGAGGTGTACTGGACCGATGACCGTCGCTACGTTGTCAAACTCAAGTACGACCTGGGGGGGAGTCTGAGCCAGGCGCTGCAATGGGCGCGGTGGATGCGCGAGGTCGCCGACCGCTACACGTCATGTCTGGGAGAGCGCCACACGATTCCGAACCATTTCATCCTGGCGCGCGGTAGTGATGGGCACATCTATCCGTTGACGATCCAGCCCTTCCTCCCCGATGCCCGACCGCTCGATGCGCTCGACTATCATACGCTGACGCCGGAACAGCGCGCGATCGTCGCCCTTCAGATCGGCGAAATCCTGCGTCGAGCGCATGCCTTCTATCACACAACCGGCAGCATGCCCGATCTGTATGGGCAATCCGCTCGCAGCAACGATGAGCGTGAGCAAATGAAAGCGATTAGTCGTCTACCGCAACGTCTCTGGAGTTTTCTTGTCGAGCGTACCGTGCTGCGGTCGCACAATCTGTTGCTGCTGCGCGACCCGGATATGCGCATCGTGTTGATCGATTATGACTCGGTGCGACGAAGTCGCCTCTACCGCCTGATCTATTTCGCAGTGCGTCGGATCCTGCTGCTGCGCGACCTGGCAGCGATCGCATGGCTGCGTTGCGGAATCGATAAGACCGCGAGCGATCAGGCGCCGACGCCGCAGACATCCATATCGCTGCACGATCCGTCATGACATAGCGATACAGATCGCACTGAAACGCGCGAAACATGACCGAAAATTGTGATCTTGCCACATTGTCGCGCCGGAAGGCGTCTGCTATAATATTGGTACGAGCGGTTGAAGAGGACAATCGTCATCTGTCCGTATCCGCTGTTGTGCCGCGCAAGATCAATCAGGAGCAGCGCTCCTAGAACGTGAACGATTATGGGTGACAATCGCTGGCTGAAGAATAGTTTCGTCTACCTCATCATTCTGGTTGCTGCATTGGCGCTGTTCTTCAATTACTTCAACAATGCGCAGGGTCAGGCGGAAGAACGGGGCATCTACCAGGTGCTCGCAGATGCCAAAGATGGCAAGGTTGAGAAGATCGAGGCGCAATCGGGCAACACCGAGATTCTGGTGACATACCGCGACACCAGGACGAAAGTGCGGTCACGCATCGAGTCGAACGATAGCGTCACCATGCTGCTGGTGCAGGCTGGCGTGCCGCTCGACGCGGTGAATGTCGAAGTGCGGGCGGCGCCTGCCTGGGGCGGGTTGTTGAACGTCTTCACGTTCCTGTTGCCGGTGTTGCTGATGATCGGCTTTTTTGTCTTCTTTATGCGCCAGGCGCAGGGGTCAAACAATCAGGCGTTGTCGTTCGGCAAGAGCCGGGCGCGTATGTTCTCCGGCGATAAGCCGACGGTGACATTCGCCGATGTTGCCGGGCAGGAAGAAGCCAAGCAGGATTTGACCGAGGTTGTTGAGTTTCTCAAGTTTCCCGACAAGTTTGCCGCACTCGGCGCACGCATTCCGCGCGGCGTGCTGATGGTTGGTCCTCCCGGCACCGGTAAGACGCTGCTGTCGCGCGCGGTCGCCGGAGAGGCAGGTGTGCCGTTCTTCTCGATCTCTGGTTCGGAATTCGTCGAGATGTTCGTCGGCGTCGGCGCCAGCCGCGTGCGCGACCTGTTCGACCAGGCGAAGCGGAATGCGCCCTGCATCGTATTCATCGATGAGATCGACGCAGTTGGCCGGCAGCGCGGCGCCGGGCTTGGCGGCTCGCACGATGAGCGCGAGCAGACGCTCAACCAGATCCTGGTCGAGATGGACGGTTTCGATACCAATACAAACGTTATCGTCATTGCCGCCACCAACCGGCCGGACGTGCTCGATCCGGCGCTGGTGCGCCCTGGCCGTTTCGACCGCCAGGTGGTGCTCGATGCGCCGGATGTGAAAGGGCGCATTGAGGTGCTCAGGGTGCATACCAAGGGTAAGCCGCTTTCGGATGACGTGCAGCTTGATGTCATTGCGAAACAGACGCCTGGCTTCTCAGGCGCCGATCTGGCGAACGCAGTGAATGAGGCGGCGATCCTGGCAGCGCGCCGTTCGAAGAAGAAGATTGGCATGGCAGAGTTGCAGGACGCGATCGAGCGCGTTGCACTCGGCGGTCCTGAGCGTCGCAGCCGTGTGCTGACCGAACGGGAAAAACTGCTGACGGCGTACCACGAGTCTGGTCACGCAATCGCTGCGGCGGGTATGCCGAAAGCCTTCCCGGTTCAGAAGGTGACAATTGTGCCGCGTGGACGCGCCGGCGGGTATACGCTCTACCTCCCCGAAGAGGATAGCATCCGCTACACCACGGCGTCGCAGTTTGCGGCACAACTGGTGTCGGCGCTTGGCGGTCGCGTGGCGGAGGAGATCGTCTTCGGTCCCGATGAGGTTTCGACTGGTGCGGCAGGTGATATTCAGCAGGTGACACGCATTGCGCGTGCAATGGTGACCCGCTATGGCATGAGTTCCAAACTCGGTCCTATCGCCTTCGGCGAGCGCGAGGAGTTGATCTTCCTCGGGCGCGAGATTACCGAGCAGCGCAACTACAGTGACGCTGTGGCGCGCGAGATCGATAATGAGGTGCATCGCATCGTGTCGGAAGCGTATGAGCGGACACGCTTGATCCTGACGTACAATCGCGAGGTGCTGAACGATATGGCAAGCGCTCTGATCGAGTACGAAACACTCGATGGCGAACGCTTGAAAGAACTGATCAGCCGCGTCGTGAAGATTGACCAGATCGAAAGCCGTCCAGGCGGCGGCAACGGCGTGCTGGATACGTCATCGACGCTGAATATGCCGTCGTCGCCACAGGCGTAGCAACGACGGCGCGATGGTCTGGAACGGGGGAGGCAACGCCTCCCCCGTTCCGTTTGTCGTGTGCTATAATGCCAGAACGATGCGAGGTTGGTTTTGATACGTGGCAGTCCCGGAGAATCTTGCTATGTCTGGTCACTCGAAATGGCACTCGATCCGGCGGACGAAGGGGGTGCTCGATCAACGGCGCGGGCAACTCTTCACCAAACTGGCGCGCGATATTACGATTGCGACGCGCGAAGGGGGAAGCGGCGACCCTGAAGCAAATTTTCGCTTGCGCCTTGCCGTTGATAAGGCGCGCGCCGCCAATATGCCGCTGGACAACATTCAGCGCGCGATTGATCGGGGGCTGGGGAAAGGCGGCGGCGATGCTGCAGCGCTCGAAGAGATTTACTATGAAGGGTACGCCCCTGGCGGCGTCGCGTTGCTGATCGAAGCCACGACCGATAATCGCAATCGCACGGCTTCCGATGTTCGCGCGACGATGACAAAGAATGGCGGTAGCCCCGGCGAACCGGGTTCAGTGAGCTGGATGTTTGACACCAGGGGATTGATCACCATCGATCTTTTAGTCAAGCCGCTCGACCCGGACGAAGTGATGCTGATTGCCATCGACGCAGGGGCGGAGGATGTTCAGATCGAAGATGATATCGTCGAGGTGTATACCGATTTCAAGCAACTCGCAGCAGTGCGCCAGCAACTGATCGCCGCCGGTCTGCCGGTGACCGGCGCCGAGAAGACGATGATCGCCAGAACAACGGTGCAGCCCGATACCGCCGATGCGCTCAAGGCGATGAAACTGATCGAGAAACTCGAAGACCTCGACGATGTGCAGAAGGTGTATAGCAACCTCGAGATCACCAGCGAACTGGCTGAGCAGTTTGTGAGTGGGTGATGCGTGACCGCTACGCGCACAATCGGCATCGATCCTGGCACTGCACGGATGGGATGGGGCGTCGTCGAAGAGATCGGTGGGATACTGCATCTGGTCGAGTGTGGCGTGCTGACGACTCCCGCAGGTGCGTCGCAGGCGTTGCGGTTGCTTCAACTGTACAACGATCTGCGCGCTCTGATCGAGCGCTACCGCCCCGCCGCCGCCGCAATCGAAGAACTATTCTTTGGCAAGAATGTCAACACGGCGCTGACTGTGGGGCAGGCGCGCGGCATTGCGTTGCTGGCGTTCGCCCAGGCAGGCATCCCTGTCTACGAATACAAGCCATTGCAGGTCAAACAGGCGCTGGCAGGGTACGGCGGCGCCGACAAGCGCCAGGTGCAGGAGATGGTTCGCCTGACGCTTCGCCTGCCCGCCATCCCGCGCCCCGATGATGCCGCCGACGCCGTGGCAGTGGCGATCTGCCATACCTATGCTGCGCCGATGATCCGGCGGATCGAGGAGGGGCGTTAAGTCTCTTCCACACTCATCCTTTTTGCATACGACTCCGCACATCTGTCAAACCCCGTATCAGGAAGCCGTTGATTATGGCTCGTGCTCCTGTGTTCAATCCGTTTGACGATCCTGAACTGGCATCCGGGTATGAAGCCTGGTATGAGACGGAAGGGCGCGCTGCGGATGAGGCGGAGCGCCGCCTGCTCACGTGGTTGCTGTCCGGTCTGCCGCCAGTACAGACGGTGCTGGAGATCGGGGTTGGAACCGGGCATTTTGCGCGCTGGCTGGCATCGCAGGGGTATCGCGTCATCGGTGTGGATCGATCAGCGCCGATGCTCGGCGAGGCGTTTCGGCGCGGCAGTGTGCCGCTGGTGCGTGCGGATGCGGCTGAGTTGCCGTTTGCCGATAATGCCTTCGATGCCGCGCTGTTGATCACAACACTGGAATTTTTGCCATATCCTGAGCGTGCGTTGCACGAGGCGGCGCGGGTGGCGCGGCTGGGTGTCATCCTGGGAGTGCTCAACCGCTGGCATCCGCTGGCTTGGCAACGGAAACACAGCGGCTTGCCCGTCTGGCAGGTCGCCCACTTCTACTCCCCGCCTGAACTGGTGCGGTTGGTGCGAAAGGCGCTGCATCCGGTCGCCGCTATCACCTGGCGTACCACACTGTTACCAGGTCCTGCCTGCCAACACGTCTCTCGCCTGCCTGCCGGTGCCTTTATTGGTATGCGTGTGCTTCTGTCGAAGTCGAAGGGGTGAGGAACGATGAGCCATGACGATTACCCCCTGGGGCTGACGGCGCAGGTGAGTCTGTATCCCCTGCGTCAGGAACATCTTAGCCCGGCAATCAACGCCGCGCTGGCGATCTGGCGCGACCGGGGGCTGGACGTGCATCCAGGACCGATGAGCACCCTGATCGCCGGCAATGAGGAGACGGTATGGGAGGCGCTGCGCGCAGCGTTCGCTGCGGCTGCCGCCAACGGCGAAACGGTGATGGTCGTCACTGTGTCCAATGCCTGTCCGTGGCCGCCGTCCCAGCATCAATAATGAAGCGGAAAGACAGAACATCTGTCCTTGCATCGATTCTTCGCGCCTATCCAGAAAAGTTCGTCGGGTGGGCGAAGCAGTGTGTCGGGCGGGCGAAGGCATTGCCTTCGCCTGCCCAGCGCACCTTCAACAGGTTCACTCTTCTCTGGGGATGTGCACAGCTTGTCCTCGAACCCTGATGCAGGCGGGATGCCTGCGCTCCCAGGTTGGCGGGACGCCTGCGCTCCCAGGTTTCGCTACGAATGTGGCAGAGAAACAGGCGGCGTGGTTGCCTGATCGGTTCCGGCGTCCGGCAAAGGTGCGGGCGCGTTTTCCGCTGCCTGCATTTCCTCAGTCGCGCGCGTCTCATCAATGGCAACATCGGGTGATGACTGGAGCGCGTCTACGGCTTGCGTCTCCATCGGAGAAGACATCGCGCTTGCAACCGGCGTTGGCGCCTCTCGTGAAGCGGCCTCTGCGGGAACCGCCAGCAATTCGATGTGTCCGCAGCGGGGGCATACCCATGCGCGGGGAGCAATCTGACGTTCTTCAGACGCTTTAATGACAACCGTTCCCTCAACCGACACCGGCGCCAGGTGCTGACCGCAGTGTGTACACATCACAAGGCGGTCAGGCGGAGGCGAATCCGCGGAGAGACCGGTAGGCGCCGGTGAAGGGCGCGGCACACCTGTCGCCACTCGTCGATAGACTGCCAGCGTCTCGCGGGCGGCGCGCTGCCACGAGAACTGCTCTGCCCGCGCGCGGGCAAGCCGCCCCATGGTTTCGCGGCGTTCCTCATCATCCCACAGCGTCTCAATGCTATCCGCCCAGGCGCAGATGTCGAGCGGCGGAACATATTCAACCGCGTCACCGCCAATTTCGGGCAAACTGGCGCTCGAGGACGCCAGACACGCAGCGCCGCATGCCATTGCTTCCAGGAGCGGCAGGCCAAATCCTTCGTAGAGCGAGGGATTGACGTAGAAGCGGCACGCATTGTACAGCCAGCGTAAATCATAGTGCCCGATGCGCCCGGCGAAGAGAACGTGTTCTTCGAGGTGCAGATCGCGCACGGTTGCGAAAATATCCTCATCGCGCCAGCCGCGCGCACCCGCAACGACAAGGCGATACGCGCGATCAGGGCGTCGGTCGAGGCAGACCCGCAGTGCGCGCAGCAGCGACGGCAGGTTCTTGCGCGGTTCGAGCGTGCTGACGAAGAGCATGAACGATTTCGCCACCACCGGTGTTCCGGCAAGCACACGCGTCTCGTCGGGGCGGAGGGAGATCGATGTGTAGATTGGCACAGCGGCTTCGTAGATGACGTCGATCCGCTCAGGCGGAAGATCGAGGAATTGGGCGATGTCCTCACGGGTTGTCTCGGAGACGGCAACCACTGCATCGGCACGCGACACACTCTCGCCAACCTGGCGATAGTACGCAGTGGCGGCGCGATCGAGAATATCGGGGTAGCGCAGGAATGCCAGATCATGAACGGTCACGACAGTCGGGCAGCAACGATGCCGGGGGGCAATGAAATCAGGAAGATGAAGCACATGGGGGCGCACCAGCAACAGTTCCAGCGGCAGCGTCCAGCGCTCGAAGCAATGATGGGGCGGCGTGTAGAGCGGATGACGCAACACGTTGGGCGCCACAACCAGCGGACGCAAATGGTCCCGGTGTTGGAGGCTGATAATCTCATCGTTGGGGGCGCACACAGATAGCGCCGCCATCAACTGGCGCGTGTACTGAGGAATGCCGCCGGTGCGATAAGCATTCAAACGGGCGTCGATTGCAATCCGCATGACGCTGATCTGATCTTTCAGGAAGATGCTTCTCTCGGCGCCGCAGGTCAGGGCGTCGCAGCAGTGCGTGCATCGATGCTTTAAGCGCCTGGCCAGAAATGCCCACCGGGTAGGCGAAGGCATTGCCTTCGCCTACCCGAATTCACTTCCATGCTGCGTGTTTTCGGATAGCCTCTAAGTGTGCAGCGGTGTTGGCGTATCATACCTGATTCATTATATCACATCAGTGATCGGTGACACCGCTTTGACCCGCTGTATGAAAGTTGACGACCATTCCCGGCAAGGGTACAATGAGGCACTGCTGCGTGTGCGTTGTCCAATGGCATTTCTCCGCAGCATCGCACGATGTGCCGTCTCGAGTGTTCGTGTTGAATGGTATGCTGACGATCTCGCGCGTTGCGACGCCCACTCCCATCCCGCTGCAGATCCGCGCAGCGCACATGGACGACATCTATCCCATTTTGCGGTTGCACTGTGAAGCCTTTGCCGACAAGTTCGGCGCCGCTTTCGGCGTCAACGGCACAGCGCGCGGCATCGAGGCGATGGCTGAAGCATGGCGTCGTCAGGGGCGCAGCGCCTTGCGCGGCATGTTCGTTGCCGACTCCAATGGTCTGGTGGTCGGCACCATCTCACTGCGCACCTGGGATACAACCAGCGATGCCAGCGGCGCTGCCGAACTCGCGTTTCACCAGGTGCTTGGGGTGTGGGGCGCGGTTCGCTCGATTTTTGCACTGTCGCTGCTCGAGCACACCATCGAGCGCAGCGAAGGGTATATTACCGATGTGGCCGTGCTTGCGCGTTATCGACGCAACGGTATTGCCCGCGCGCTGCTCGATCATGTCGAACAGGCGGCCCGGCAACGAGGGAAGCGTTTCCTGGGATTGTACGTGAGCGCGTCGAACACCCCTGCTCGCCGTCTCTATGCCAGCGTAGGGTTCGTTGACCATCGGACGCGTCGTTCGTGGCTCGTCGGTGTTATTCTTCGTCAGCGCACCTGGATCTATATGCGGAAGGAACTTGGATAGGGCGCCTTCGTTTTGATTTCGCAATCCCTGAATGCGAGAGGAGCAGACAATGAGGTCTGATCGCGACAATCCGTTTCGGATTGCCCAGGAGCAATTTGATCGAGCAGCGGCGTTGCTCGATCTGCCCGACAATGTGCGCGAAGTGCTGCGCGTCCCCCAGCGTGAGTTGACCGTCCGTTTCCCGGTGATGATGGACGATGGCGCTACTCGCATCTTTACCGGGTATCGTGTGCAACATAATCTCGGACGTGGACCGACCAAAGGCGGGATTCGCTACCATCCGAGCGTCGATATCGATGAGGTGCGCGCACTGGCGATGTGGATGACCTGGAAGTGCGCTCTGGTCAATATTCCATATGGCGGCGCGAAAGGAGGGGTTGTTTGTGATCCCGCGCATCTTTCTTCCAGCGAACTCGAACGTCTGACACGCCGTTTTGCAACCGAAGTCGCAATTGTGGTCGGTAGCGAGCGCGATATTCCTGCCCCCGACGTCAATACCAACCCCCAAACCATGGCATGGTTCATGGATACTCTGTCCATGCAGCAGGGTCATACGATCAATGCAGTGGTCACCGGTAAGCCTGTCGAGGTTGGCGGGTCGCTCGGGCGAAACGAGGCGACCGGGCGCGGTGTCAGTCTGATGGTGCGCGAATGGGCGCGGCGACGGGGGTGGCGGCTGGAAGATTTGCGCGTGGTGGTGCAGGGGTTTGGGAATGTCGGCGGTGTGGCGGCAGCGCTCATCTCAGCCCTGGGGTGCAAAGTGATCGCGGTTGGGGATGCCAGTGGCGGGTATGTGTGCCGTGATGGTCTCGATATTGCGGAGATGCGCCGGTATGCGGCGCGGCATCCGCGCCGGTTGCTGGAAGGGTACAGCGCGCCCGGCGTGGAGCGCATCGACCACGCAACGCTGCTTGAGACGCCGTGTGATGTGCTGATACCGGCAGCGCTGGAAAATCAGATTACCGACCAGAATGCGGAACGCATCCGTGCCACGCTCATCGTCGAAGGCGCAAACGGACCAACGACGCCCCAGGCGGACGAAATCCTCGAGGAGCGCGGGATTATGGTGATCCCCGATATTCTGGCGAATGCCGGCGGTGTGACGGTCAGTTACTTCGAGTGGGTTCAGGGGTTGCAATCATTCTTCTGGAATGAACAGGATGTCAATCATCGCCTGGAGCAGATTATGGTCAGCGCCTTTGAGCAGGTGTGCGACCTTGCAGAGCAACGCGGCATCTCCCTGCGTCTGGCGGCGTACCTCGTGGCAGTGCGTCGCGTTGCGGATGCCAATCTGATACGGGGACTGTATCCGTAGTCTTCTCCTCCGAACGGTGCGTATCCTCCCGCACAATTCTAACGGTTTCTCTACGTAGCGCCCAACGCATCCGCTGTTTTCGCTCTCTGCCTCACGCCGTCACTTCTCGTCCTGAAAGCGTTGGGCGCCATTATGGTTGTGATAAATGGAGATGGACGCGCAGGAGGGGTGCAATGCAGGATTTGTGTCGCGGACGTATCCTGGTGATCGAAGATGATCACGACCTGGGACGACTCTTCGAGACGGTGCTGACCATAGAGGGATATCACGTGACAGTTGCTCACCATATCTATGATGCGCACCGTCTCCTGCCCCAACTGGAACCAAACCTGATTATTTTCGACTGGTCTTTTCACAATGCCGCAGGGTATGTGTGGGTGGATGAACTGCGCACGTCGAGCCAAACGGCGCATATCCCGGTGTTGCTGGTGTGCGGCGTGCTGCCGCCGCGCAGTATCTACGAAATGCTGGCGAATGCCGGTGTGCCGATCATTGAGAAACCGTTCGATCTGATCGCGTTCAATCGCTGTGTTGCGGTGCTCATGCATCCGCGAGAACGGGTCATTGGCGCCTGATGCTCTATGTCGCTCCGCCAAAGAGGGCAATAGCGCCGAAGCGCACGAGCCGCGCCAGGAAGACGGCGCCGAGGAAAATCCAGTACGGCAGCCCCATCGCCCCTGCGGTGATCCCCGCCACGTCGAATGCGGGGTTTGGCGGCGCCGAGAGTGCGAATAATACCACGAATGCGCGCCAGGGATGTTCAAGCTGGCGCTGGACCCAGCGGTAGAACCGTGTCTGTTCAACCACGCCGCGCCCCGATCGCCCCACGAAAAAACTAACCGACTCGCCAATCACCGATCCCAGCGCGCCTGCCAGTCCCACCCCAACCATGCTCAAGCCAGGAGAAAGCGCTGCAACCAGGCCAAAGTAAGGGATGGGCACAACGATCGTCGCGTTGGAGATCAAGGTGATCAAAAAGATGCCAAGATACCCTAATGCTCCCAAACGAGAGGCAAGATCCGGCGGGATCATGAGGTAAGCGATGATGTTCAACACGATGGCGATGGCGGCAACCAGCGCCGGACGCAGCCAGGCGCGCCAGCGGGGAGTGATTGCAGTCTCGTGTTCGTGGGATGCCTGGCGTCCTGCTTCTGACACCTATAACCTCTAATAACGCACGCTTAACCCTGACCCCTGCCTCGTTTCCAGAGCAGAACGCCGCCGCCTGCCAGTGCCACGATCACAACCACAACCAGTAAAAGCGTCAGATCGGGAACGCCGCCAGGCGTCGATGAATCGGCGATGGGCGTGGGTTGCGCCAGGTCCACCGTGCCCGGCGATGAGATCGCGGGTGGTGCGATTGTCGGTTGTGGGAGGACTTCTGGAAGCGTCGCCACTTCTGGTGTGATAATAACCGTTGCCAGCGCTTGTGGCGCCCCCGGTTCGGAACCATTATCGAGCGTCGATGGCGCTGCCGCCGTGTCGCCACGCTGCAGCGTAGCGGTTCCTGTTGGATATTGAGCGCTCTCGCGCGCTTCTGCGGCGATCGTCGGCGGTTCAGTAGGCACAGCCGCAAGCATCGGCTCAGCCGCAGGAGCAGTAGGTTGCGCTGCCATTTGCGGCGCGCCCGCGCCCATTGATCCAAGCACGTTGAGCACGCCAATTGCCGCAATCAACACACCGGCAAAGACACCGACCACTTGCAGCCACCGCCTCCATCCAAGACGCACGGCAGGCGGTCGGTGCGCCGCAACCTGCGCCGGATCGAGCGTAAACGAGCGCGGCGGGCGCAGCGGCTCAAGGTCGCGCAGCGCCTGGACGGTTGCGCGCAACTCTTCGTATGCCTGGCGCAGTTCTGCTTCCTCATCGAGCCTGCGCTCGACGGTACGCCGCTCATCGGCGCTCAACTGCCCGTCGAGATAGGCGGAAAGCAGTTCCAGGTCGTGCTCGTTCAATTGTGGCTGCGTCGTCATAATCCTGGTTCGCCGGCGAAGATTGAACACAATCCGTGCGCGCTCTGCGCCATCCGTTATTCTTCCCTTTCATGACGGAACCGTAGCGGCAGAAGTTCCTCGTGGCGCAGCAGGTCGCGCAGGCGGGCGCGCCCACGGCTCAGGCGTGACTTGATCGTGCCCAGGTTGGCGCCTGTCACCTCGGCGATCTCCTCGTAGGTCAATCCTTGCAGATCGCACAGCACGATGACCAGACGCTGATCGACCGGCAACTGCGCCAGACCGGCTTCGATGGCGCGCGCCAGTTCGCGGCGCAGCGCAAATTCGTCTGGCGTCTCCGACGTATCGGTAATTTGAAGCGATGATGGTTCTTCGGCGGAGGACTCCCCGGCTGCGTCGAGGGAAACGACCGGACGACGCTGGCGGGCACGCAGCGCATCATAACAGACATTCGTGGCAATCCGCAGCACCCACGAGCGGAATGACCCGCCGCGAAATGCATGCAAATGCCGATAGGCGGACATAAACGCATCCTGTGCCGCGTCCGCCGCACTGTCGGCATCACCAAGCAGGCGATAGCATAGATTGTAAACGCGCCCCTCATACAGCCGCACCAGTGCGTTGAAGCTTTCAACATCGCCACGCTGTGCAGCTGCAACCAGACGCAACTCTTCGTTTGCCACCGCGTCGCTCCCGCCATTGATTATCGGGCGAGAGTATTATACTCGTTGTTTGCCATTCAAGGTGTAACGTGCAACGTGTTCCCCAAGACCCTTGATGTCATACTGATGCGCGGTCTCATTTATGCAAGAATGGTTTTTGAGAACATCTAAGCCCGCGCAGGCGGGCTTTGCAGCAGTAGCCCGCAGCTTTAGCCGCCGGGCGGACGAGTGGCTGGCGGAATACGTATGCAACAACCATGATTGAGTCCGCTGCACAAAGGCTTCACCGCCAGGGACCCGAAGCGCACGAAGGGGGAGAACCATGAAGCGCATGTCCTTCGTGTCCCTTGGCGCCCTTCGTGGTTGCTTGGTTCCATCTTTTTGCAGTGAAGTCAACAACGCAAAGGCGCAAAGGTGCGGAGGAGGGATGCGCTTACGCGAGCGCTGCTGGCGAGCGGCGCGCCCTACGCGCACCCTGGCGCGCAGCCCCAGCGGGGCTTGCACTTGCGGTGAGAGCAGTCGAACCGCGTCCCCTCTCAAAGGAAGAAACAGCCCCCTCCCCCCGCGGGGGAGGGGCAGGGGTGGGGGCTTTGCCCCCTGCCCCCCCTCGCGCCTCGCGTCTCACGCCTCACGCCCCTCACGTTGCACCGTACCGAACTCTTCGCACCCCGGCATCCCGGCATTGATCCAACAACGAGTCCGCTGCACAAAGGCTTCACCGCCAGGGACCCGAAGCGCACGAAGGGGAAGCAACATAAAGCGCATGTCCTTCGTGTCCCTTGGCGCCCTTCGTGGTTGCTTGGTGCAGTGACCTCATGATTGCCGGGGCTGCTGATGCCACTGCGCAGTCATGTGCCCACAACACGCCTGCTGGGGCGCGTTGACCGTTGCGCCTTGCACAACGAATGCTCGAACATTTTGGCTGACTGAACGCCACTTGGTATCAGAATGCACGCAAGCGGGAAGAAAGGGTCGCTCTGCACCCTTTGCCTGCCCATCGTTCACGCATGCTGCGACAAACTCGCCAACAGGTCGTTCGCCCCCTCCACATTCGCACCGTTTACCCGCAACGTTACGGTCGTTCCCTGCCCTGGCTGAGACTCGATGGTAAGCGTGGCGCCGATAATCCGCGCTCGCTCACGCATCGAGAACAGACCGAAGCCATTGTTCTGTTGCAGGCGCTGCGGATCGAAGCCGCACCCGTCATCAGTCACCCGACACGTCCATCCGTTGCCATCCGCTGTAATGCACACTTCAAGTTGCCCGGCGCGCGCGTGCTGGATGGCATTGACAATCGCCTGCTGGATGATCCGGTAGGCATGGCGCGCGGTCGATTCGTCCAGCGGGTATACGCTCCCGGCGCCGTGAATTCGTGCAGTGACACCGTAGAGATTGCAGATTTCCTGGGTAAACGCCTAGATTGAAAGGCCAAGGTGCGTTGCTCCAACCAGCGGCGGCTGCAAATGACGGAGAATACTGCGCAGTTCTTTGGTCGCCTTGATGGTGCGCTCCCGGTATGCCTTGCATGTCGTGATGATCTCGTCTACCGGAACGTCTGCCTGAACAAGCCGTTCGATCTGCATCAGTCCCAGCGGAATAGCGCTGAACGATGGCATGATCCCGTCATGGATCTCCTGCGCAATGCGTTCGCGCTCCTGTTCCTGCGCTGCGATGATCTGTGCCGGCACCACCGAAAGGCGTTGAATTTGTGCGCGAATATGGATTGCATTCGCCAGCATAGTTGCCAGTAAGCCGATCAAGTGTTCATCTTCCTCATCAAGCGGTTCTGGCGTGCGACGCGGTCCCACATACAGGGTTCCCAGCATTTCCCCTTCGCTGATGAGTTGATGGGTGATCGCAGGCGCTTCGGGAAGAAATGCGGAATCGGCTTGTACTGGATCCGCCCGGCGCATCTCTGTAGTTGTCGTCGTCGCCAGCCACGCCCGATCCGGGGCAAGTGAGGAATGCACCGCAACCCATTCGCACATGACCGCCTGGCGTATCAAGCCGACGCCCTGCTGCATGGCTGCATTGAGATCCGATACCTGGTTCATGCGCGTTGCGAAGTCGAGCGTCGCCTGGTAATGATGCTGATGCCGCAAGAAAAAACGTCGGCACAGGCGGCGAAACGGACTGTCGGTGTGCCAGAAGAGGGTCGTCGCAAACGTTGCGCTCCACAATGCCATAAACAACAGACCATCCACCGGCATGCGGATGATGCCGATCAGTACGATGACCATAATGACGCATGCTACTGCGGCGCTGAGGTAGATCATTGCCAGGATGTTCAAAATACGACCGCGATAGGCGAAACTCTGGTAGCGCAGCGTGATATAGGCGATACCGGTGCAGAGGATGACCAGACCGAAGAGGAATGGCTGAAGCGAGGTTCCCAGCGGCGCGCGGTAGGTGATCAGGTAATACGCGCTTGCCAGCGTCAGCGGTCCTGCGCCAAGCCCCCACGAGATCAACAGCACCCACATCTGATCGGCGATGGTGCGGTCGCCACGCCATACCCAGAACCCTGCACGCCCCAGGAACGCCGTCAGCCCGATCAGCATGGTCGTCCCATTGACTGTACTGGCTATTCCTGGCGCTGCATCTCGCCATGGTTGAAGGAACGGCAGGAATTCCAGCATGCTATCAAGATGCAGGATCATCGCGCCCAAACCGACGGGGTGGAGCGCAAAACGCAGGAAGGCAAAGCGTGTGATTGGTCGTGGCGTCAACAGCGCCAGATGGTGCAGGAGCGGTCCAATCCATGCCATGCTGCTCACAATGGTGAAGGCGGTGTAGTACTGTCCCTGCGCATCGTTCAACCCGTGAAACAGCCCGGCGATCGCCAGCGCCAGCGTCAGGAAAAGCGCGGCGAAAACCTGATTTGCTTCGCTGTGGGGTTGTGCCAGCAACACGACCAGCGCCAGCGCCCAGACGAACAAAATGATCGGAATGATGCCCGCTTGCAGCTGGAGAACGTGCAGCCACGCCAGTCGCAGCACTGCGACTCGAACCGTCAGCAACTCGCTGCCGCGACGAATGGTGACATCAACCAGATTGCTCCGATCCTCACTGCTGGCGTAACGCTCCAGCTCCTCCAGCGGCCATGTGCGAGCCGAAAGGCTGTTGATCGTTTCGATGCAGTCCCCGGTTTGCAACGCACCGCTCGCCATGCCGGGCCAGGATGGCGGCGTAATCGGCGATACGGCGTTGCACCGGATCGCCCCCTGCCACAATGGCAGAATGCCGATCGATGGTTGCCCGATGAGATTGAGCGCACTGATGAAACTGATGACGCCAGCGATGATCGGCGCCCATGCGAAGATGAGCAGTGCGTGCGCCTGCCAGGGAAGAGGATGGCGTTGCGTGTTCATTTCGGTTGTTCGACATTGTCATTGTGTTAATGGGACGACGTTCAGGTGGACCACTGCTGCGCTGCGCCGGTTGTGAGCGTCGCTCCGTCGTAGATATCGGCTGACACCGGCGCTCGACGCTCCAGCAACGAATCCTGCCATAGACACGCAAAAGGCTATACTTGTGCACGTATCGTACCACAGACTGTGTACCTGCGCGTAACGAATCGTACTTGCCGTATCGCCGATGCCGCTTGCCAGACATCAGAATATGCGGTACAGTTGCAATGTGACGTGTGGATGCTACAAAAACCTTAAGTGTAGGCGAAGGCATTGCCTTCGCCTACCCGGTCGCACTTCAGTCAGCGATTTTTCGGATAGGCTCTTAGTATTATCGATCTGTCCTTCTGTAAGACACCCGCTTACGCGGTTGTTTTTGGCGGACACAACCCATGAGTCTTTTCTCGCGCTCTGCCCGTGATGACCTGGCAATAACGCTGGGCCGCAGTCCGCTGACTGCGGCGCTGGCGGCGACGCTGCTCGGTCTGGCCGGCGGCGCTACGGTGGCGTTCGGTCCGTTCTGGCTTGGTTTTGTTGCGCTGGCGGCGCTGATCGGCATCTATGCGATCCTGATCGATACCCGCGTCGGGCTGGCGACGGTTATCGGCATTGCGACGATCCTGCCGTTTGCCACGCTTCCCTTCCGGGCTGTGGTGACCCCCACGCTGCTGACGCTGGCACTGGCGGCGCTCATGGGGGTCTGGTCGCTGCGTCTGCTGGTGCGCAGTGATGAGCGCCTGATCGTGACCCCTATCGGCACGGCGCTCCTCGGTTTCCTGGGGATCACGCTGTTCGCCTTGCTGCTCGGCTCGAATGCCAGTCCTGAACCTTCGCTAATCCACAACTATGTCAAATTTGTCATGGCCACGTTGTTCTTCTTCAGCGTCGTCAACTGTGTGCGCGACCGCGAGACGGTGCGCTGGGTCATCCGCTTTTTGATCATCGGCGCTGCACTCTCTGCTGTCATTGCGCTCGTTCTGTATGTCATTCCTGCGCAACTGGCGCTTCAGATACTCATAGCGTTCGGTCGCATCGGCTACCCGACCGAAGGGCGCGTGCTGCGGTATGTCGAGGACGATCCCAACGGTTTGATGCGCGCAATTGGTCTCTCGGTCGACCCAAACAGTTTTGGCGGGATGCTGGCGCTGATCGGGGCGCTGGCGGCAACCCAGGTTGTGAGTGAACGTCCGGCGTTGCCGCGACGCATGTTGCTGATCGCCACCGGCGCCATCCTGCTGGCGCTGTTCCTCACGTACTCGCGCGCGGCGCTCGGCGGCATGATTGTCGCCGCGATGTATGTGGCGACGCTGCGCTATCGGCGACTCTGGTGGATCATCGTGGCAGCCGGGGCGCTGGCTGCTGTCCTTTTCATCGGGCTGGGCGTCGGGGAGCGCTTCGTCGAGCGCGTGGTCGAAGGGGTGCAGTTCCGCGATCAGGCGAACCAGATGCGTCTGGCAGAGTACCGGAATGCGATTGCGATCATCCAG
This sequence comes from Roseiflexus sp., assembly GCF_057785375.1. NCBI lineage: Bacteria > Bacillati > Chloroflexota > Chloroflexia > Chloroflexales > Roseiflexaceae > Roseiflexus > Roseiflexus sp. Next base: position 18,671 of record NZ_JBYNRX010000080.1, on the reverse strand, counting down.
GCATATCCGGTGTTCGGCATCGGCTTTGGTCAGGCGCCGGAGATCGACCTGGTTGCCGGGGTGTCGAGCATTTATCTGGCGATTGCGCAACGCACCGGTCTGGTCGGTCTGGCGGCGTTCCTGGGGATTGTGACGTGGTTTTTCACGCGAAGCTGGAATGCGCTGCGCGCCGCCGTTCGTATCGGCGACGAGGAACGCGCCGCGTGGCTAGTGTCGCTCCAGGCGGCGCTGGCTGCGGCGCTGGCGGTGGGGTTGCTCGACCACTATTTTTTCAATATCGAATTCAGCCACATGAGCGCGCTGCTGTGGGGCACGGTCGGGCTGGCAGTGGCAGTGGAAGGGTTGGATGGGATGGAAGGTTGAAGGTGACCCCTAACCCCTAACCCCTAACCCCTCTCACCACCTCCGCCACAACTGCAATCGTTTCAGCAATATCACCGGCATCGATCCCGTCGTGGGTGACGGCGCGGATTCGTCCGCTTCCCATGTCGCCCATCAGAACACCGCGCTCGCGCAGGTGCGCGACGAATGTATCAGCAGACCATCCATCGCGTAGGGTAAAGATGACAATGTTGGTCTGCACACGCGCCGGTTCGATAGCGATCTGCGGGAAACCCGCCAGACCCTCTGCCAGCATCCGCGCATTCGCGTGATCCTCTGCCAGCCGGTCTACCATCGTCTCCAGTGCGACGATGCCCGCGGCGGCAATCACGCCTGCCTGCCGCATGCCGCCGCCCAGCACCTTGCGCGCGCGCCGGGCGCGGCGGATGAAGGCTTCGTCACCGCAGAGCACCGACCCTACCGGCGCCGACAGCCCTTTCGACAGGCAGAACATGACGCTGTCTGCGTGGCGCGTCAGTTCGGTGACATTCACGCCGAGCGCTACCGCAGCGTTGAACACACGCGCCCCGTCGAGATGCACCAGAAGGTCGCGTTCGCGGGCGAATGCTGCGACGGATGCCAGATATTCCGGCGATAGAACCGTGCCGCCACAACTGTTGTGGGTGTTCTCCAGGCAGATCAGCCGCGTCTCGGCACAGTGCAGGTCGTCGGTCCAGCGCACTGCTGCGCGCAGGTTATCAAGCGCAATGGTTCCATCCGGCTGATTGGGAACGACATGGAACGCCACGCTCCCCACGACCGATGCTCCGCCTGCCTCGTAGTTGTAGATGTGCGATTGGTCGCCGACGATCGCCTCATCCCCGCGATTGCAGTGCGCCAGCAACGCACAGAGATTCCCCATCGTGCCGCTGGGAACGAACATCGCCGCCGCTTTGCCGACGCGCTGCGCTGCGAGTTCTTCCAGACGGTTGACCGTCGGGTCTTCACCGTATACATCATCGCCCACTTCGGCGCGCGCCATCGCTGTGCGCATCGCCGGGGTCGGCAACGTTACCGTGTCGCTGCGGAGATCGATAGGTCTGGTGAGCATCGTGAGGGCTTCCCTCCGTGTATGTACGAACCGAGAACTGAGAACTGAGAACTGAGAACTGAGAACTGAGAACTGAGAACTGAGAACCGAGAACGCTGAACATGTCAGGGGTTCGAGAGCAGGAGAGGGCGTTGGGGATTCACCTTTGTGCCTGCCACTTTTCACCTTCGCATGTTCAACCTTCGCACCTTCGCGCCTGCCCCGCCCCTCGCGCCCCTGCGATCCACTAAGATCACGAACGGCACGAAGGGCAATGCAACCGTGTGACGCGCGCTTCCTGCCTTGTGCTACAGCCGTTGCATTGCAACGGCTCTACGCGCCTGCCACCTGCCCCTGCCCCTCCCCCTCGCGCCGCTGCTATCCTCTAAGGTCACGAACGGCACGAAGGGCAAGGCAACCATGTGACGCGCGCCTGCAACCTTTGCACCATCTTGCCTCTTGCCTCTTGCCTCGCGCCTCTTGCCTCGCGCCTCACGCCTCGCGCCTCGCATATAATACACCTCGTCAAGGCATGTGAACACGGAGACACCTCGATGACCGCTATGATACTCGATGGGCGCGCGCTTGCAAAAACGCTGCGTGAGGAACTGCGCGCCGATATTCAGGCATTCGTGCAGACGACAGGCGTCGCGCCGTCGCTTACGGTCGTCAAGATTGCGGGCGATCCCGCATCGGAACGCTACACCCGCACCATCCGCAAAGGGTGCGAGGAGATCGGCATTGTCTTCCACGATTATACACTTCCACCAGATACGACGCAGGCGGACCTTGAAGAGACGCTGCATGCGCTCAGTTTCGACCGTACTGTGCATGGCGTTCTGTTGCATCTGCCGCTGCCGCCAGGGTTCGACGCCAACCGCGCTATTGCGCAGATCGACCCGCATAAGGATGTCGATGGCGTGCATCCGTACAACATCGGTTTGCTCGCCATGGGGCAGCCGGTACTGATTCCCAACACGCCGGCCGGCGGCATGGAATTGCTGCTGCGCAACAACATTCCGATCAAAGGACGGCGTGCAACCGTCGTTGGGCGCAGCGTCGTGGTCGGCAAACCGATGGCGCTGCTACTGCTCCAGGAACACGCGACGGTCACCATTGCCCATTCGCGCACCGAAGACCTGGCAGCCGTCGTGCGTGACGCCGACATCGTTGTGGCAGCGACGGGGAAACCGGGGTTGATTACCGGTGATATGGTCAAACCCGGTGCGGTCGTCGTCGATTTTGGCGTCAACGTCCTCGAAGATGGGCGCATGGTTGGCGATGTGGATTTTGCTGGCGTTGCTGAGGTCGCTTCCGCGATTACGCCGGTTCCCGGCGGCACAGGACCAGTGACCAACGTGATGCTGCTGCGGAATGTCCTGCGTGCAGCGCGGTTGCAGGGGGTGGGGAGTAGGGAGTAGGGAGCAGGGAGCAGGCGGTGGGCAAGGGGGATTCACCTTCGCACCTTTCACCTGCCACCATCCCACGGACGCCGTGCACTCCACAGGGGTGCGCCAGCGGCGCGCCCCTACCGGTCACCGTCCCACGCGCAACGTGCAACATTCAACGACTGCCTTCAACCTGCAACCTTTCCCTTTACACTCTCTTGCCTCTCGTCTCTTACCTCTGCCTCTCGTCTCTTACCTCGCACCTGTCAGGAATCCGCATCGCGTATGCTATAATGTATATGGCAACAATGCCGGGTTGTGTAATGGCAGCACAGCGGACTTTGGATCCGTTTGTCCAGGTTCGAATCCTGGCCCGGCAGCCACGATTGTGCAAATAAACGCAGGGGATCATGGAAGCATTGCTGTGATGGTCCCCTTCTTCACGACAGTGCGATTGGGAGTTGTTGTTCTTGCCGCCGGCGAAGGCGCCCGCATGCGGTCGGCGCTGCCGAAGGTGTTGCATCTGCTCTGCGGGCGACCGCTGCTCGGTCATATCCTCGCGGCGGTAGACGCATTGCAACCGACAATAAGCACAGTCGTGCTCGCTTCAGATACGCTCGATACGGTACGCGCGCGCTTTGGTGAAACGTATCGGTACGTTGTCCAGGCGGAACGGCTTGGCACCGGACACGCGACTGTTCAGGCGCGCTCGATCATGCGCGGAGCGTGCGACGAGGCGCTGGTACTGGTCGGTGATGCTCCGCTGGTTCGCAGCGCTACGCTGCAGCGCCTCGTGGCGTTGCGCCGCGAAAGCAACGCCCTGGTCGCGTTGCTCAGTTTCACGGCAAACCCGCCAACCGGCTATGGTCGGGTCATCCGCGATGCGGCAGGCAATGTGACGGCAATCGTCGAAGAGCGTGACGCAACTGACGCCCAACGCGCCATCACCGAAGTCAACAGCGGCATTCTCTGCTTCGATGCCGCCTGGATGTGGCCCGCGCTCGACCGGATACAGCGTAGCCCCGTGAAAGGCGAATATTACCTGACTGACCTGGTTGCTCTGGCGATTGCCGACCATGGCGTCGGTGCAGTGCAGGCGCTCCTCGCCGACGACCCGACGGAGGCGCTCGGCGTCAACGACCGTGTGCAACTGGCGCAGGCGGAACGCCTCCTGCGGATGCGCTTGCTCGACGCGCTCATGCGCAGCGGTGTGACGATTGTCGATCCCGCTGCAACATATGTGGATGTCGATGTGGTTGTCGGGCAGGATACGACGCTGCTGCCGGGAACCATGCTGCGCGGGGCGACCTGCGTAGGCGCTCGTTGCACCATTGGTCCGCATACGACATTGATTGATGCCATCGTTGCTGATGATGCGCGTGTACGCTATACGCTCGCCGAAGGAGTTGCAATACCGGCGCACGCTGTCATTGGACCGTTTGCCCATCTGCGCGGCGTTCAGCGCGCACATGACGAAGTCTATCAGGCATAACTTCTATGGAAGGTCGTCTTCAAATCTTTAGCGGCAACGCCAACCGGCTCCTGGCGCAGGAGATTGCGTCGTACCTGAATATCAATCTTGGTCGCGCCATGGTCGGCACGTTCAAAAACGGCGAAACGCGCGTCAAAGTCGAGGAAAATGTGCGCGGCTCCGATGTATTCGTGGTTCAACCGACGTGCACGCCGGTCAATCATAACCTGATGGAGTTGCTGCTTCTGATCGACGCACTGCGACGCGCATCGGCGGCGCGGGTCACAGCGGTCATTCCCTACTATGGCTATGCCAAGCAGGAGAAGAAAACCACCGGTCGCGAACCGATCTCGGCAAAACTGGTCGCCAATCTGATCCGTACCGCTGGCGCCGACCGGGTGTTGACTATGGATCTGCACGCCCCGGCAATCGAGGGGTTCTTCGATATTCCGGTCGATCACTTGCAGGCAGGTCCGATTCTTGCTGAACATATTCGTGACATGAACCTGCCGCGGCTGGTGGTCGTTTCGCCCGATGCTGGCGGCGTGGGGCGCGCCAACAGTTTCCGTGAGCGCATTGGCGTCGGTCTGGCAATCATTGCCAAGCAGCGTCCACAACCCGATGTCGCCGAAATGCTCGACATGGTCGGCGACGTCGAAGGGAAGACCGCTGTGATTGTCGATGACATGATCTCAACCGGCGGTACGCTGGCGGAAGCAGCCCGCGTCTTGCGCGAACGCGGCGCCGTGGCGGTGTATGCCTGCGCGACCCACGGCATCTTTGCTGGCGATGCAACCGAGATCATCGCGCAATCGGCGCTCGTTGAAACGATTGTCACCAATACCATCCCGCTCCCCGAGGGTTGCCGCAAAGCGCGTATTCGCGCGATCAGCGTAGCGCCGCTGTTTGCGGAAGCCATTATGCGCATTCACAAAGATCTTTCGTTGAGCGCACTCTTTTCGTGAACGTCCTGCGAACGCGTGGGTGAGGATAGCACGTTGGACGTTGAAACTGGCCTGGTTCTGGCAGGCATCATGCTCTGTCTCTTCGTCCTGGCATTCACGTCGGCGGTCGATGCTGCAATGACCGCGATCAGTCGCCACCGTCTGGGGTTGCTGCACGAGACCGATGCGCGGCGCGCACAGGTGGTCGACCGCTTGCTTGCCGAACCGTATCGCTTCAAGGCCACGGTCCTGCTGCTCAACAGCACGGCGACCATCACGGCAACTGCGCTGACCCTGCGCCTGTTCGACAGTCAGACGTGGCAGTGGCGCATAACGGCGCTTGTCGGCTTGCTGCTCTTCATGCTGATCTTCTCTGAAGCGCTGCCCAAAGCCCTGGCAATCAGCAATCCCACCGCAGCAGCGCGCATCCTCGCCGGTCCGATGGCGTTCAGCGCGCGCGTCCTGGCGCCATTCATCTGGCTGATCGGGGTGCTCACCCGCCCGTTCGTTCGCGTCGCCAGCGGTCAGACCTCCTCACAAATGCCGCTGGTGACCGAAGAAGAACTCCGCATGCTGGTGAATGTCGGCGAAGAAGAAGGGTTGATCGAGCCGGAAGAGCGGGAAATGATCGAGGGAATCTTTTCCTTCGGCGAGACAACCGTGCGCGAGGTGATGATCCCGCGGGTGGATATTGTGGCGCTCGAGGAAACCGCGTCCGTCGATGAGGCGCTGAACATCATTATCACCACCGGTCATTCGCGTATTCCTGTCTATCGCGAGACGATCGACCACATCGTGGGGATTCTTTATGCGAAGGATTTGTTGCTCTGGCTGCGCTCCGGGCAACGTGATGCATCGATCGAGTCGCTCCTCCGCACTGCTCACTTCGTCCCCGACACGATGAAAGTGGATGCCCTGCTGCGAGATCTTCAGGCGCGCAAAGTCCATCTGGCGATTGTCGTCGATGAGTATGGCGGCACTGCCGGTCTTGTCACCATCGAAGACGTGATCGAGGAAATCGTCGGTGAGATTCAGGACGAGTACGATGTGGACGAGCAGCCGATCAGGAATCTTGGTCCAGGGGATCTTGAGGTCGATGCGCGGGTGCCGATTGATGACATTAACGATCTGACCGGATTGCGCCTGGTTTCGGAGGAGTCGGATCGTATCGGGGGCATTGTCTTCGAGCGCCTTGGTCGCGTGCCGAAGGTTGGGGATGTGGTGCAGATTACCGATGGCGTAACCATTGCCGTGCTCTCGATGGATGGCCTGCGCCTGCGGAAGTTGCGCCTTCAGTATCGTTTGCCGCGGGAGGACGAGGTCTCGGCAATACGCGGCGAGGATCGGAACAATGAATGAACTGACGCCCGAACAGGCGGAACTCCTTGCCGCCGCCGCTGCTGCGCGCGAACGCGCCTACTGCCCCTACTCACGGTTTGCCGTCGGCGCTGCGGTGCGAACTGCCTCTGGCGCATCGTTCTACGGCTGCAATATCGAAAATGCCGCCTACCCCTCGACGATCTGCGCCGAACGGGTGGCATTGTTCAGCGCCTATGCAGCTGGCGAGCGCGCGATCGTCGCACTGGCAGTCATTGCCGATACCCCAGAACCGGTCACCCCATGCGGTGGATGTCGCCAGGTCATGTTCGAGCTGGCGCCGCGCGCAGTTGTGATCCTGGCGAATCTCAGGGGCGCGTGGCGCATCACGTCGGTCGAGGATCTTCTTCCTGCCGGGTTTGCGCTCATTGATCGCTAGTGCGCTCCAGGCTACTGCAACCCGGTTACCAGCCCGGCATACTTCTCCGCCAGCACCCGCGCCTGCTCATCACTGCCGCCTTCGGCAATCACGTGAAAGAACGGCCCGTCAGGATCGGGCAGAATCAGCACCCACTCGTCGCCGAGATCGATCTTCACCCCATCGACCTGATCGAGTTTGCGATCCTGATACTGCTGGTTCAGAATGCGCATCACTTTGCCTTTGAATTCCCAGCGGCACGGAACGCGCGCCTGGTTCATAAAATAGTGCGGCAGGTTGCGCACAATTTCGGACAGGCGCACCTGCTGGAGCGCCAGCAGCTCGACAATTTTCACAATGGCGAACATGCCGTCGGCAATCGGGTAGAACGAGGGGAAGATCACACTTCCGGCGCCATCCCCTAACAGCAGCATGTCGCGATTGGCTGCCGCCGTGCGCATGAGCGCGCCGAGTGTGGCCCGGGTTCGAACGATCCGTCCGCCATACTGAGCAGCAATGACCTCGAATGCGCGTGGCGCTGTTACCGGCACAGCCACGGTTCCTCCGCCATTGACCGCCATCGCCAGTGCGGTAATGGCTGCGAGCGCCTGCATGCCCGGCAGTCGTTTTCCTGTATCGTCCGCCAGGAAAAGTTTCTCTCCCCCCGCATCGAGCCGCGCCCCCAGCGATGCTTCGAGCACCGGCGTAATCCGCGCCAGCCGCTCCATGCCCGCCTCGAACTGTTGCGGCGTCTGAAACAGGAGTTGCGCGTCGAGGTTGGCATTCAGTTCGACGGCTTCAATTTGCAGCCGCCGCAGAATGGCCGGAAGGAAATTCGACGTGTTGGCGTTGGCATAATCGATCACCACCTGAAAATTGCGTGCAATGCTGGCGATTGCGTCGGGGCGCAGCGCGCCAAGGAACATATCGGTGTAGATCTGATTGATATGCTCCACCTCGTTGATGCGCCCGATTTCGTCGAGATAGACCCGCCGGTAGTCTTCGCGGAAGAAGACCCCTTCGATCTTGCGTTCGGTGGCGGTGTCGATATCGAGGCCGTCGGAGTCGAAGAACTTGATATCCACCACGCGACTGTCGAGAGGCGACAGTCGAACGTGGGTGCCGCCGGCTGCATTGATGGCGCGGGTAATCACGCGCGCGACCGGCAATGGCACATCGTGCAGTTCGGCCACATGCACGCCGGCGGATGGCAATCCGGCGACCAATCCGCGTTTGATCATGCGCGGCGTATAGTGCGTGTCGCGGCTAGTCGTCACCACTGCGCCACGCGGCAGCGTCGCGCCAAAGGCCGCGCCGAGGCGCGCGCCGAACTCGGGGGTCAGGTCGATGTTGACCAGCCCCGAAATCCCCGACCGTCCAAACAGCACGCGGCGTCCCTGCGATCCCCAGATGATACTGGAACTGATCGTCGCCCCTTCCTCGACTTCTTTACTGGGCCAGATTTTGACGTTGGCGCCGATCACTGCGCCGGCATTGATGATTGTCTGATCGCCGACAACGGTTCCCTCGAACAGCACGGCGCGGCTTTTGATGTTGCACTGCCGCATCACGATGGCGCCGCGCAGTTCGGCGCGCTCGCCAATGTACGAGTTGCGCCAGATGATCGAGCGGTCGATTGTTGCGCGCGTGTCGATGATGGTATAGTCGCGGATCGCAGACGGACCATGGATGATGGCGCCACCCTTGATTTTGACTCCATGCCCCAGAAAGACCGGACCGTGGAACTGCGCATCGGGCGCAATTTCGACATCCCCTTCGACCCATACCTCGTCGAAAATGCGTTCGCCGACGCGTGGCAGATTGACTTTTCCCTGCATATAGTCGCGACTGGCGCGCATGTATTCTTCGATCGTGCCAATATCGGTCCAGTATCCTTCTGCAACATATCCGACCAGCAGGTTCCCGCTTCGCAGCATGTGCGGAAAGACATCTTTCGACCAGTCGGTAAACGCGCCTTTTTCGATATAGCGGAAGATTTCGGGAGTGACGACATAGATGCCGGTATTGACCGTATCGGAGAAGACTTCGCCCCAGCTTGGCTTTTCGAGAAACTGGCGCACGTAGCCGCGTTCATCCACCACCACGACGCCGTAATCGAGCGGGTTGGGGACGCGGGTCAGGGTAATCGTGGCGGTTGCACCGTGGCTTTGATGAAACTCGATAATCTTTGTCAGATCGAAATCGGTCAAGGCATCGCCGGAGATGACGAGAAACGGCTCGCGCAGGAAGCGCTCGGCATTTTTGACGCTCCCCGCCGTGCCCAGCGGTTGTTCTTCGAGTGAATACTCGATATGGACGCCATATGCCGATCCGTCGCCAAAATGGTCCTGGATGACATTCGCCAGGTACTGGACAGTCACCACAATATCGGTAATGCCATGTCGCTTTAGCAACTCGATGATATGCGCCATCACGTGGCGATCAACAATCGGCACCATCGGTTTTGGGCGGTTGATCGTGAGAGGGCGCAAGCGCGAACCCTCGCCGCCAGCCATGACCACAGCCTTCATCGATCACCTCACCCACGATATATGCGATATATCGGTTTTGTGCATGATGTCAGTATAGCACGAGGAGCGAGTTAGAGGGAGGGAGCGCCGGGAACCGAGAACTGAGGACCGAGAACTGAGGACCGAGAACTGAGGACCGAGAACTGAGGACCGAGAACTGAGAACTGAGGACTGAGAACTGAGAACCGAGAACCGAGAACCGAGAACTGAGAACCGAGAACTGAGAACTGAGAACTGAGGACTGAGAACTGAGGACCGAGAACTGAGAACCGAGAACTGAGGACCGAGAACTGAGGACTGAGGACTGAGAACTGAGAACCGAGAACCGAGAACTGAGAACTGAGAACCGAGAACTGAGAACTGAGAACTGAGAACTGAGAACCGAGAACTGAGAACTGATACTAAATCGCAGTCAGTCAGTTCGCAAGACGCAACGGTCAACGCGCTCCGGCTGGCTTGTTGTGGACGCATGACTGCATAACCGCGCATGCGGATCAGCCCGGTCCAGCCCGCGCAGGCGGGCTTCGCAACCGTCGCCTGCGGCTTCAGCCGCCGGGCGCAGCGCGGCGCCGGATTATGTGGTCAATGTTCATTAGTCGCCGGGCCGGGGAGACTCAGGAATCGAAAACCAGGCGCCGGAAGTTTGCAACGTGACCTTCACGTGCTACGCCCCCGGCGCCTGGTTCCAATCAGCCCTGTGTGTCAGTTTCTGGGTTCTGTTACTCCTGGCTCTTTCGCAGTTCCTCGACGCGCGCCGCCAGTTGCGCAATCTTCTCGCTCAACTCATCAATGTCGCGCTTGGAGGGGATGTTCAGGCGGTTGAGGAACTCTTCCATGCCCTGCTCGACGCGGTCGCTCACTTTCTCGACTTGCGGGCGATTCGCCGTCAGGCGGTTCTGCATTTCGTGCAGAAGTTTCTCTGCGTCCTTCTGCGCCAGTTCGCCGCGCTCGACGAGCTTCTTGACGAAGGCTTCGACTTCATCGAAGGTCATGGCGACAGCGCCAAAGCTGGCGAGCAACAACCGGCGCATGCCGTCGATAATCCACTTGTTGGCGCCAGGCGCGCTCTCCTCGACTTCGGTGACTTTGACTTCGACTTCCTCGGTCATGGGTTGCCTCCTGCTGCTACGATATGTACGGGAAGGAGCATCTTTCGATCCACCTTCATAACGCATCGCGTTATGACTGTAGTATAGCACGATGGCGGATAGGAGTCAAGCAGCGCTCCTGGTGGGGGTGCAGCCGTTTCGTTATTGACTGGTTCGAGCAGGCTGCTGCTGAACAGAGCAGCGAGTGACGGGATGTTCAGTGCGCCTCTCCCGCTCCGTTTGGGCGAAACGACGCCTGGCGACCCTGCCGGATGCTGAGCGCAGTCAATCCCAGAAACAACAGGATCGCCATTGCATTGAGCATGCCGCCCCAGCGCCGCACATCTCCCAATCCTGCCAGATCGCCGCCAATGCGCACCAGAAGCGACAGGTGCAGCAGCGCCAGCGGCAGGTAGCTCCAGGTGCGGAATCGCACCGGCAGGTGCAGCAGCGCAGGAATAATAATCGGCGCGTGCCCAAAGATCATGGCAAAGACGAAGCCGACGAAAATGGCGTGCAACAGCGCATCATAGAACGGACCGGCATACAATGCGCCGGAGAGCAGCGCAATGATTCCGCCGATGACGAGCCAGACGCTCCCCGATAGCATGCATGTAGCGCTGAAGCGCGGCAGTCCAGGCTTTCGCAGTGTGCGGCGCGCGATGTCGTATTGCACCAGCCACGCTCCCAGCGCCAGAAATCCGGCGCCTGTTGTGCGCATGCCGGCATCCATGGCGACGCCCGCCAGGAGCAATCCTCCCAGCAGCAGGATTACCCCTGCGGCAAACCACCACAATGCCAGCGGGGGAAGATTGCGCAGGCGCCCCAATTCCAGCCGTTCGCCGAGGATGGTCAGGATCAAAAACCCCGCCCACCAGAGCGACGCCAGCGCCAGCGGTCGCCCGGCGAGCCAGAAGAGGTTGCCGCCGAGCCAGGCGGCGGCGCCGAGCGCCATGGTCATAGTGAAGCGCGCCGGCTGACGCCTGATGATCACCGCGAAGATTGCCAGCAGCACCAGGCTGCCGCCGGTTACCAGGAGCGCCGCCAGGCTGACGGGCGCGCCGAGCAGCATGGCGCCGCCGCTGATCAACGTCAGCGCAGGACCGACAAATGTCCAACTGCGCCCCACTGCTACTGCCCGCTCTAACCCGATGACTGTGCCCAGCATACCGCAGACGAACAACGGTCCGTGGAGCAGCGCCAGCCGACCATGCGGTGCGGGCAGCGCCCACCCCATACGCATCAACCCTGACCAGATGCCGCCGATCAACAGACTCGCCACGCCAACTGCCAGCACGATGCGAATCACAGGCGTCAGACGGGATGTTACTGTCAGCGGCAGGACCTGTGCAATGGCACGTTTCATGTCACCCTCGCAGGAACTGAGCCAAATGGCCTGATTCGCCGCCACACATGCCCGATGAATGCCGCAATGCCGGCGACGAGGAGGAAAGCGGCAACCGGCGGCATCCAGGCGACGCGCTCGCGCCCAGCCATTCCGGCAAACGGCGCCGACAGGGTTGCAAGCAGAACGCCGCCGTTGAGTGCGCCATAACAGAGCCAGGCGAGCCACATCGCTCCCCGTGTCCCGGCGGCATCCAGGCGCGGCAGAATCCAGATTGCCGTCCCGCACGCAAACTGAACCGTCCATCCCAGCAGCATCAGATGCACATGCCCGGTGCGCCACGTCCAGAACGACGGCCAGAGATGCACCCCCTTGTCCGCCAGTAGCATGCCGCCGATCAGCGCTCCCAGCGCCAGGTATATCAGTGCCGTGCGGATCATGAAAACGCTGACCCGTGGCATCAGCCGCCTCCCATCCGCGAACGATTCATGTCAGGTCGTCCTCGAACCCGGGGCCAGAGTGCGATCACCAGCAGCCAGACGGCGCATACCTGGAGGAGGGCGGCGACTGCCAGCGTCCACGCTGACCAGGGGCGCGGCGTCATGGCGTGCATCGGTTCCGCCACGGCGCGCAGGAGCAGCCCGCCATTCAGGGCGCCATACGCGATCCAGCCGAGGCGTTCGTTGCCGCGTGGACGATCACGTGAAAGGACGGGAAACATCCAGAGCGCCACCCCGCCGATCAACTGTGTCGCCCAGCCGACCATGAGCAGGTGGTAGTAGACGGGCAGGAGCAGACCGAGACGCGGGTGCAGCGGCGTCCCGGCGTTGATCAGCAGCAGTGCGCCAACAATGACACTGACCAGCAACTGAACGAAGGCGGTTTTGACATACACGCGCGCCTGACGGTGCATCCATCCACCTCTGTGATACCTGATACTAATACTAATGTGCGGTCATTTGGACAAGAATGACTTCGCTGCAAAAAGCAACCACGAAGGTCACAAAGGGACACAAAGGAAATGCGCTTCATGTTTATTCACCTTCGTGCGCTTCGTGTCCTTGGTGGTTAAGCCTTTTTGCAGTGGACGCCAGGAATGGTTTTTGAGAAAAGAATCCGGCATCGCCTGGTGAAGACCGCGCAGGCGGGCTTTGCAACTCCAGCCTGCGGCTTCAGCCGCCGGGCGAGCGCCAGCCGGCGCAAACGGGCTGCGCCAGGGCAGGCGCGGCGTGGACTGGCGCCGGAATGCGTCAAGCGCGCGCAGGCGGGCTGAAGCCTGCCCTACTCCTGCGCGGCGCATCCCCGCTCCAGCCCGCGCAGTGGCATCAGCAGCCCCGGCGGGGCTTTCATGTCCTCAGCGAGGGCTTTCGCCCGCAGCGCCCCGGCGTCCCGCAGCGCGCCCCGGCAGTAATGACCGCGATGAGTATGGCATCACCACGAGTGTAGCACGTGACAATGAGCAAAGACAGCGACTTTTGTCGCACAGGCGTCGTGTTCAGTGGAAGATGGATTCAAAGTGCCTCAGTCGCCATGCGAACGAGCGGAACGCGGCGCGAGGGCGAGCAAAGCCCCGCGCCTTTGGGTCTTGGGTGAGCGGTTTTGCAGCGTAGAAAAATGGAAAGGATCAACAGATCCGCGGCAACTGTTCGCCGACCATCATATCGACGATGCGCGTCCCGCCGATGCCGGTGCGCGCCGCCACCAGCCCCGGATGGTCAGCGGTGACGCGCCCGATGATGGCCGCCTGCCGCCCCAGCGGATGCGCGCGCATGCGCGCCAGCAGGCGTTCAGCGTCGGCAGGCGGCGCCATCGCAATCAATTTCCCCTCGTTTGCCACATAGAGCGGGTCCATACCGAGCAATTCGCATGCTGCGCGCACGGCGTCCTGCACCGGCAGGTTGCGTTCGTCGATCACGATGCCGACCTGCGAGGCGCACGCGATTTCGTTGAGCGTCGATGCCACCCCGCCGCGCGTCGGGTCGCGCAGGACGTGGATGGCAGGGGTTTCGTCCAGGAGATCGGCGACCAACCCGTTGAGCGGCGCCGTGTCGGATTCGACCGTTGCGCCGAACTCAAGCCCTTCGCGCACGCTGAGAATGGCGATGCCGTGGTCGCCAATCGTCCCGCTGACGATGATCACGTCTCCCGGTTGCGCTCGTGTCGGTCCGATGTCGATCCCTTCCGGCACGATGCCGAAGCCGCTGGTGTTGATGTAGACGCCGTCGCCGTGCCCGCGATCAACGACTTTGGTATCGCCTGCGACCAGGGTGACCCCGGCGCGGCGCGCAGCCGCGCCCATGCTGCGCGCAATGGCGGCGAGTTGATCGAGCGGCATCCCTTCTTCCAGAATGAACCCGGCGCTGAGGACAAGCGGCTGCGCGCCGCGCATAGCGATGTCGTTGATCGTGCCGTTCACCGCCAGATCACCAATATTGCCGCCGGGGAAGAAGAGGGGCCGCACAACGAACGAATCAGTCGAGAATGCCAGCCGCGCCCCGCCGATCGCAACCAGCGCCGCATCGCCCAGATCGACCGCGCCCGCTTTGGCGAATGCGGGCAGAAACAGGTGCTCGACCAGTTCCGCCGACAGTTTGCCGCCGCCGCCGTGCCCCATGACGATGTTCGGGTGATCGCGCAACGGCAGCGGGCAGGACCATCCCTCGAAGTTCAGTCCTTCGCTCATCGTGCGACTCCCACCTCTTCAGCCTTGATGAACCGTCCGTACTGGTAGTATGCCGCGCAGGCGCCTTCGCTCGACACCATGGTGGCGCCCAGGGGAGTGCGTGGGGTGCATTCCCTGCCAAACGCCGGGCACTGATTGGGCTTGAGCATACCCTGGAGCACCTCGCCGCTGCGACAGATCGGCGACTCGCGCGTCTGAATGTCACCGACTGCGAAGCGCGCCTCGGCGTCGTAGGCGCGATAGGCGTCGCGCAAGCGCCAGCCGCTCTGCGGGATGACACCAATACCGCGCCAAGCCCGGTCGGTCGTCTCGAAGACTTCGGACAGCACCTGCTGTGCTGCGACATTTCCCTCTGGTCGCACAGCGCGTTCATAGGCATTGTCGAGTTCGGCGCGCCCCGCCTCCAGTTGCAGAATGATGCGGCGGATGCCTTCCAGCACGTCGAGCGGCTCGAAACCGGTGACCACAATCGGCACGCGGTAGCGCTCGACCAGCGGCTGGTACTGCCAGGTGCCCATGACGCTGCACACATGCCCGGCTGCCAGAAACCCCTGCACGCGGTTCGTCGGCGATTCCATAATGGCGGAGATGGCGGGCGGCACCAGGACGTGCGACACGAGCATCGAGAAGTTGCGCAACCCCAGGCGATGCGCCTGCAACACCGCCATGGCGTTGGCAGGCGCCGTCGTCTCGAAGCCGATGCCGAAGAAGACCACCTCGCGGTCGGGGTGCTGCTGCGCCAGGCGCACGGCGTCGAGCGGCGAATAGACCACGCGCACATCGCCGCCTTCGCTCTTGATGCGGAACAGGTCTTTCGCGCTACCGGGCACGCGCAGCATATCACCGAACGAGCAGAAGACAACGTTGGGGCGGGACGCGATTGCCAGCGCCTTGTCGATAATCTCCAGCGGCGTCACGCAGACCGGGCAGCCCGGACCGTGGATGAGTTCAATTTCCGGCGGAAGCAGTTGATCGATCCCATTGCGAATGATCGAATGCGTCTGCCCGCCGCAGACTTCCATAATCGCCCACGGGCGCGTCGTAATGCGACGAATCTCGGCAAAGAGCCGCTGCGCCAGCTCCGGGTCGCGGTACTCGTCCAGGTACTTCATGCCGCTTCCTCCTCCGCATCAGGGCGCAACTCTTCGTCGAGCAAGCCGATGCTCTGGAACAGCGCCAGTGTCTCCAATGCCGATTGCTCATCGAGGCGTGTAATGGCAAACCCGACATGCACAATCGTATAGTCGCCAACGGTAATGTCGGGCAGGTATGCCAGGCAGACATCCTTGACAATGCCGTTGAAATCGACTTTGCCCATGCGGATGCCGTTCATTTCATAGATTTCTTTGATCTGACCTGGAATGCCGAGACACATGGCGCTCACCCTACCCTTTCCCACGTTATCGATTCAGATGATGCGGTTGCGTATTGCCTTCTGTGCGGTTGCCGGATTCATCAATCCGGCGGTTCCACATCAATGGGCGCCGCTCTGATGCCTTTCCGCCGCCGGTTAGATTCTTCGGAGGGCGAGACGCCCTCCGACCCTCCCTGCGCTATGCGTGCGTCGAAAAAGGCAACATGCCAGACGTTCAAAGGACATGTCCGAGAAAAAAGAGTCAAGGACGGAGAAGGACGTCAGTCGTTGATATCCCATATGATAACACGATTATTGCCCGAGTCGGCGATTGCCAGCCGGTCGTTGCAACAGGATATGCCATAGGGCCAGCAAAGGGTGTCGCGTTCGACCGCCTGCCAGCGATTTTCGCCGTTGCCGGCGAAATCTGGCTGCCCGATGACGGCGCCCGCCGGCAGGAATGCGCCTTCACGCGGCAATGTATGCCACACCAGCACCCGGTTGTTGGCGGTATCGGCGACGATCAGCCTGCCTGATTCGCACACGACCGCATACGGAAACCGGAGCGCAGACGGTCCTGGCGGCGTGTGCGGCATCTCCCACGCGCTCTGGAAGTCGCGTTGCCCGAGCGCCAGGCGCGCCGGCGCGTCGCGCGCAGGAATGGGCGTCCATCCGAGCACGCGGTGGTTGCCCGCATCGGCGACGTACAGGGTTGTATGGTCGCCAGCAATCGCGTGGGGCCAGCGGAACGAACAGGCCGACGGCGCATCGCCGCGATTTTCGGCGTGGCTGTACTCGTCGTTCTGTCCCAGCACCATGTCGGGCGGCTGTCGATCTTCAGGGATGCCGTTCCAGCCGAGGACGCGGCGGTTGCCGGTGTCGGCGACGTAGAAACGACCAGCGACCCACCCAATGCCATAGGGCCAGTAGAAGCCGCATCCTGTGACGTCGCCGCCGCGATTCGGTTCGCACCCATCCAGGTCCGCCTGCCCGATGACGCTGTCCGGCGGAACGTTCGATGTCTCAGGCACGCGGTTCCACACCAGAATGCGATGGTTCCATGAGTCGGCGACGTACAACCGTCCTTCGATAACCATCACGCCGGTTGGCAGGTACATCCCATGCTGTGGACCGCGACCGGCAGCCTGTGGTCCTTCGCTGTAGAAATCGGGTTGCCCTAGCGCGACGTCAGCCGGTTGCCCATCACTGCCGGGAACGCCGTGCCAGATGAGTACGCGATGGTTGCCGGAGTCGGCGACAATCAGCATCTGATCGTCGAGATAAACGCCCCGCGGCGCGTACAGTTGCGACGGCGTCGGGTCGGCGGGAGGAAGCGTCAGCGCACCAGGCGAGTGCGCGCCGATCCAGACGAGCGGGCGCACCATCGGTCTCCTCCTATCCCTGTGCCGGGCGCACCCAGATGCGCCCCTGTTCAATGCGCAGCGGGAATGGCTCCAGTTGCGCCTGCGGCGCGGTCAGGCACTCGCCGCTGCCAGCATCGTAGCAGAAGCCATGCCACGGGCAGGTGAGCGTACCGCTCTCCGGGTCGAGCAACCCGCCGTCGAGCGGCAGCCCCTGATGCGCACAGGCGTTACGAAAGGCGCTCAACCGGCCATCGAGATTGATGATCAGAATATCCGCCTGATCGGTTGCCATGCGATGCATCGCGCCGGGAGGCACATCATCCGCCAATGGACCGACGATCCATCCGGCGAGATGGTCGCGCACGCCGATGCTTTCGGGCATGATCAGCGCCGGGACCGCTTCGGCGGCGACAACCTGCACGCTGGTGATTTCGGGAACATTGGCGTGCAGCGCGGCTTCGATTTCGTTGCGTAACGTCACCGCCGAGAGCGAGCACCCGTTACAACTGCCATGGAGCCGGACATAGACCACATTCTCGCGCACTTCGACGAGTTCGACATCGCCGCCGTGCGAGCGGATGTAGGGGCGCGCCGCGTCAAGGACGCGCGAGACGCGCACGACGACGTTCGGGCGCACGATCTCGTGGCGGGCGAAAAGTGCGTAGATCAGCGGGTCGTCCACCATCTCGAAGAGCAGTTCCTTGCCGCGCGGATCATTCTTGAGACGGCGTACTAAGCTGGTAAGCGCCGCTTTGTGGAAGGCTTCGACGGCGTGTTGCAGTTCGAGCGCGGCGTCGCGCGCCTGCTCATCCAGTTTGTTCACCGCTGCTGCTGCCTGGTCGATCCGCGACGCAAGTTGCTCCAGTTCGCCGATGGCAGAATTGTGTCCGTTGAGTGTCGTTGTCATGGCAGATGCTCACGTCTCAAGAGCTATGGGCTAATGGGATCCGGTATACCGTCTCCATCACGCCGCGCATCCTTCGAGCTGCGGGCTAATGAAAATGTACACAATAATCCGGCATTCGCCTTGTGCCCGGCGGCTGATGAGTCTGTAAACTACGTTTTCCGGTGAGGGTCCAGGCATGCATGGTCAGGCGGCAATCACGCGCGTCTCTGTGGCGCTGCGCCTGGGCTGGCGACTGAAGTTGCGCCGGGCAGGCGTTCCGCCGGGCGTCCACCTGCGTGGACGCCGCCGTTCCCGTCGGCGCTGGCGTCGGGGCGGCCGCAGGCCCGTCAGGGGCGATGTCAATCGCTGGCAGCCGGAGCGTCGTTTCCTGACCCATCGCGCCTGCACCCTTCCGGTGATTCATCGGTTGCGTGCGGCGAAGAATCCGCCGTGTCCTGATGCATGATAACC